>NZ_RZRY01000512.1:0-4637 GCF_003998035.1 Mesorhizobium sp. M2A.F.Ca.ET.039.01.1.1
GCCGCTACGAGGCCTGAGGTCCACGCCGCGCGTCGCCTGCCGTCGGCGGCGGCGCGTCCGGCAAAATCTAGACATGAAACCGGTAATCGGAGACTTCAAATGGATCCGAAACCCATCAAGATCGGCCTCATCGCCGAACTGACAGGCCCATTGTCTTTCATGGGCATCGCAAACGCGAACCTCACCACGATGCTCGTCACGATATCAATGCCAAAGGCGGCCTGCTCGGCCGGCCGGCGGAACTCGTCATCGAGGATGGCGAGACTACCGACAGTGTCGCCATGGCAAAGGCCGCGAAACTGGTCGATGCCGACAAGGTCGATGTGGTCGTCGGCGGTATCTACAGTTCGACCCGCCTGGCGATCAAAAGCGAGGCGGTCACGCGGGGCAGGACGCTCTACATCTATACCGAGCAGTATGAAGGACACGAAAATGATCCCCTGATCTTCTGCACGGGCCCCGTGCCCGCGCAGCAGGTCGACCCGCTGATCCCATGGCTGATGAAGAGCACCGGGGCGAAGCGGTTCTATCTGCCGTCGGCCGACTACATTTGGCCGCATCTGCTCAACAAGGCCGCCAGTCGGGCGGTGCACGCCAATGGCGGCGAGATCGTCGGCGAGGAGTATTTCCCGCTCGACACCGTCGATTTCCGGCGGACGGTGCAGCAGATCATGGCAAGCGGCACCGACGTGGTTTTCAACACCATTGTCCCGCCGGGCCTGACGCCATTCCTCGAAGAACTGCACAAGGCCGGTTTCGGCAAACGCGGCGGCAGAATCGTCTGCACTTACTTCGACGAGAACTTCTTCAATCTGGTGCCGTCCGAGCAGATCGAGGGCCTCTACAGCTGCCTCGACTACTACTAGGAACTCGACGAACCGTTCGGCCGCGCGCTCTTGCGCCGCTATAGCGAGCGGTTCCCAGGCGGCGCCACCTTGACCGCGGGCAGCGGGTGCACCGGACATTACCGGGCAATCAAGATGTGGGAAGCTGCGGTAAAGGAAGCAGGCAGTGTCGAGCGAGATGCGGTTATACAGGCGCTCGATCACGTGCGGATCGGCGAAGGCCCGGGCGGTCCGGCCGAGATGGTTCCCGGACAACACCATGTTCGCATGAACATGTACATCGCGCAGGCACAGAGCGGTCGATTCCGGATCGTCAAGAATCTGGGTGCGATCGATCCCGACGAGCAAGTGCTCAGCGGCTTTCAATTCAGGAACGCACGGTGACTTGAAGCGCCGATCGCTGATGCTTCTGGCGGGGGCAGCCACATGGTGCCCTCGCCATCTCCGTCGCGCTGACAAGGTGGTCGGACCCCAGCGGGACCTGACCGCCTGCATGTCGCGGCCGGCGACCTTATCTCCCGCCGCTCTCTCTCATCCGCGCGATGATCTCGGCCATCAGCGCAAGGTCGCGCCGTGAGTCCGCCAGGTCGGTGAGCGGCTTGGTGCCCTCCATGATGTGGCGATGGAATGTCTCCAGCTCGTTGGAGAAGGCATCGCCATAGAGCGGTCCGAAGGCCTTCGTCACTGGGCCGAGCGGCCCGGCCTCCGTCACCTCCAGGCGCGTCGGCAGGCTGCGGATATAGGGCGTGTCGTAGATGATCCGTACCCGTTTGGTGTTGGAGCGAACCTCGATCATGGCATCGAACAGGCCGAGATCGTCGACCACCGCGTCATAGAGGCAGGCGAAGTGGCCGTAATCGAAGGTGACGCTGGTGTTGGCGCCGCCATTGGTGTGGTGCGCCGCCACCACCCGCTGTGGCTCGCCAATCAAGCCACGCATGGCCGAGATGTGGTGCGAGGAGAGCGCGGTCAGGCCTCGATAGGCGCGCACGAGCTCGGCCGAGGCGTCTTTTCCGACCACCTCGCGGATCAGCGCGTCGCGCTCCTCGGCACCGCGCGAAAGGATCGCCGGGTCGATGTCCCGCGGATAGAGGATGTTCTGGCTCTTCTTCAGGAAATGCCGGCCTTCCGAGATCAGGTCGAAAATGCGCACATGGGTGATGTCTCCGTGTGCCGGCAACTCGTCTCGCGCCGCCAGATAGGCCGGCGCGTAGCGGCGCATATAGCCGATGAAGATTGTCTTTTCGTAGTCCCTGCTCAGCGCCATCAGCTCGTCGATCTCGCGCACCGTCAGACAGGCGGGCTTTTCGAGCAGGACATGCTTGTTGGCTGTAATCGCGGCGCGGACGAAGCGGCTGTGCGTGTCGTCCGATGAGAGCACGAAGACCGCGTCGATATCCGGCGAATTGATCAGCGCCTCGGCGCTTTCATAGGCCTTGGCGGTTGGGTATTGCGAGGTGATGAGTTTCACCAGGCTCGGTGAAACGTCATGGGCGCCAGCGATGACCCAGCGGTCGCGCTGGTCGGCCAACACCCGCAGATGGATCGATTGCGCGACCTCTCCAAGACCCACAAGCCCGACACGGATCAGCGCCACGGCGAACTCCTTCGCTAGTTTGTTTCAAATTCCATGCGCGGCGCGGCTGTCACGCCGCGCCGGTCACCAGCGCCACGAGCTCGTTGCCGGTGGTTTCGGACGAGCGCACCGTCGCCACCATCTTGCCGGCGCGCATCACCCAGATCTGGTCGGAGAGCCGTCGCACCTGATCAAAATTGTGGCTGATCAGGATAACGCTTACGCCTTGCTCGCGCAGCTTACGGATAAGGGCCTCGACATTTGCCGTTTCCTGCACGCCAAGCGCCGCCGTCGGCTCGTCCATAACCACCAGCTTGGCGCCCGACCCCGCCGCGCGGCAGATCGAGATCGCCTGCCTCTGGCCGCCCGAGAGACGCCGGACGCGCTGGGTCACCGACGGCACGTTGATCGACAGCCGCGACAGCATGGCGCGCGCCTCGTCTTTCATCGCCTTGCGGTCGAGCAGGGCGAACGGGCCGATGCGGCGCACGATCTCACGGTTGAGGAAAAGGTTCTGCGCCACCGTCAATTCGTCGATCAGCGCCAGGTTCTGGTGCACGGTCTCGATGCCCGATTTGCGCGCCTCGTCCGGATTGGAGAACGGGTGCTGGCGGCCGTCGAAATAGATCGTGCCCCCGTCGGGCACATGCACGCCGACCAGGCAACGGATGAGAGTCGACTTGCCGGCGCCATTGTCGCCGATCACCGCGGTGACCTCACCTCGCCGGGCTTGAAACCCGACATCGGTGAAGGCGCGGATGCCGCCGAAATGCTTGCTCAGTCCCTGGCAGGCGAGGATCGCCTCGGAAGGCGCGATGTGATTGACGGTGCTCATTTCTGATATCGCATGATCAGCGCCGCCAGGACCACGATCACGCCTACGGCAAGTGGTTGATAGAAGGCCGAGACGCTGAGCAGCGTCAGCCCGTTGACGAGGGCCGTCAGCATCAGCGCGCCGATGGCGGGTCCCAGGATGCTGGCGCGGCCGCCGAACAGGCTGACGCCGCCCAGCACCACGGCCGCCACGGAGTTCAGGAGCAGGCTCGTGTTGATCTGCGGCTCGGCCGAGCCGATGCGCGCCACCAGAAGGATCGACGCGATGCCGGCGCAGAAGCCGGAGATCGTATAGGCGGCGATCTTGACCCGGTTCGTGCGAATGCCGAGCGCGCTGGCGCTCTCTGCCTGGCCGCCGGTGGCAAGCAGATGCACGCCGAACCGCGTGTGGTAGAGCGCAACATGCGCGACAAGGACGGCCGCGATCGCCACCCAGACCGGATAGCCGAACGGCCCGAGATAGCCTGACGCGAGCTTGAGCAGGAACGTCGAGCCCACCATGGTCGGCTCGCCGCCGGACAGGATGAGGCCAAGACCAGTAATACCGGAGAGCGTGCCGAGCGTCACGACGAAATCGGGAATACGCCCGGCGGTGATCAGCACGCCGTTGATGAAGCCGATGGCGCTGGTGGCGAGCACCGCGAGCACACAGGCGGCGAAGATGCCGAGACCCGCCGCATTGACCAGGCCGAGGATGACCGCGCCAAGCATGACGGAGGCTGCGAGCGAGAGGTCAATGCCGGACGTGGCGACAACGAAGGTCTGACCGATCGACAGCACCACCAGGATCGCGGCGGCAAGCAGGATCGCCTGCATGTTGGCGACGCTGAGGAAGACTGGCGAGGTGACGCCGAACAGGATGACGAGACCGACCAGGCCGACGACAGATGCCCAGTCGGCCCAGAAGGAAGGATCGATGAGGAGAGCCGCCAGGGAGGGACGGCTCTCCTCGTGGACGCCCGCCTGTCGGGAGGCGGGCGCGTTGTCGGCTGGAAGGCTCACTTCAGCATCTCGCGCAAGGGATCCGGATAGTCGCCGCCTGGACGCGGGAAGTTCTTCAGCGAGGCTTCCGCATTGTCCTTGTTGATGAGGAGCACCGGCGCAGGCACGTTGGCGGGGAGTTCCTTACCCATTGCGGCAAGCTTGCACGCCTCGACGCCCATTGCGCCGACCACATAGGGGTATTGCGCGACGGTGGCCGTGAGTTCGCCGGCGGCGACCGATTTCAGAGCGTCGACAATGCCGTCGAGGCCGATCACCTTGACGTCCTTGCCGGACGTCTGCACGGCTCGCTCGACGCCGAGCGCCATGATGTCGTTGGCGGCAAAGAAGCCGGCGAGATCCGGATGCGCGGCCAGGATGTCGGTGGCAGCAGTCAGCGC
>NZ_RZRY01000513.1:0-4628 GCF_003998035.1 Mesorhizobium sp. M2A.F.Ca.ET.039.01.1.1
TGGTCAAGAAGGCAGCGCCGAAATCCGACTACAAGCCTGCCGACGTGTCGCCGCAGCGGCGCGTCCAGCGCACCTTCGCCGTGCGGCTGTGGTCGATCAGGCATTCGCGCCTGCTCGAATGGTTCTACAGCCGGTTCGCCGACGCTTTCCTGTTGTTGCATCCTCTGTGGAAGGGCATCGGCTATGGGCGCGTCGAGGCTCCGGTGAAGTTCGTCGAGAAGCGCGTCAAGGGCTTCATGTTCGACTGCCGCATGTGCGGCCAGTGCGTGCTGTCGTCGACCGGCATGTCGTGCCCGATGAACTGCCCCAAGCAGCTGCGCAACGGCCCGTGCGGCGGCGTGCGCGCCAACGGCAACTGCGAGGTCGAGCCGGACATGCCTTGCGTCTGGGTCAAGGCCTGGGAAGGCTCGCGCAACATGGTGCATGGCGACAAGATCCTGACCGTGCAGAAGCCGGTCGATCAGTCGCTGCGCGAGACCTCGGCCTGGCTGCGGGTGACCGCGCAAGCCGCCGCCGCGCGTGAAACGGCCCAGAATCCCGGAGCTTCGGCATGAACGCCCGCCAGCGCGACGAGAATCCGGCCGGCATCCACCTGCCGCTCGATCCCCTGCCCGGCCACACCTCGCGCGGCCGGCTGGAGCGCGTGCTGCGCCGCGGCGAGTTCGCGGTGACGACCGAACTCAACCCGCCCGACAGCGCCGATCCCGAAGATGTCTACAACCGCGCCAAGATCTTCGACGGCTGGGTCGACGCCATCAACGCGGTCGATGCCTCGGGCGCCAACTGCCACATGTCCTCGGTCGGCATCTGCGCGCTGCTTACCCGCATGGGCTATGCGCCGATCATGCAGATCGCCTGCCGCGACAAGAACCGCATCGCCATTCAGGGCGACGTGCTGGGCGGCGCCGCCATGGGCGTCGCCAATATGCTGTGCCTCACCGGCGACGGTGTGCAGGCCGGCGACCAGCCCGGCGCCAAGCCTGTCTTCGACCTCGATTCCATGTCGCTGCTCGAAACCATCCGCATCATGCGCGACAACGGCAAGTTCCTGTCCGGCCGCAAGCTGACGACGCCGCCGCAAGTCTTCCTCGGCTGCGCGGTCAATCCCTTCGCGCCGCCTTACGACTTCCGCCCGATCCATCTCGGCAAGAAGATCGCCGCCGGGGCGCAATTCGCGCAGACGCAGTACTGTTTCGACGTGCCGATGTTCAAAGCCTTCATGCAGAAGGCGCGCGATCTCGGCCACACCGAAAAGCTCTTCCTGCTCTGCGGCGTCGGGCCGCTCGCTTCCGCCAAGACGGCGAAATGGATCCGCTCCAACGTGCCTGGCATCCATATCCCTGACGCGGTGATCAAGCGGCTGGAAGGCGCGCAGGATCAGAAGAAAGAAGGCAAGCAGCTCTGCATCGACATCATCAACGAGGTGAAGGAAATCCCGGGCGTCGCCGGCATCCATGTGATGGCCTACCGCCAGGAGGAATATGTCGCCGAGATCGTCGATGAATCCGGCGTGCTGAAAGGCCGCCAGCCCTGGAAGCGCGAGATCCGCCGCGATGACCAGCTGGTCGCCGAGCGGCTCGACCACATACTGCACGACGAGATTACCGAAACCCAGGTCGACATGGTGAAGACCGCGCACTGATGTATGTCGCCCAAAAGTGGGAACCGGTTTTGGGGCAACGACATACGTCAACTTAGAGTCTAGAGCGCGGCCGGCACGCATTCACTTGAACCAAATCAGATAACGATATAAAGAACTCTTTATATCCCGACGGAGAGATCGCATGACCCGCACCATCGTCGCCTCGGCGACCCGAGAAATCGTCATCGGCTTCGATCAGCCCTTCTGCGTGATCGGCGAACGCATCAACCCGACCGGCCGCAAGAAGCTCGCCGCCGAGATGGTGGCCGGCAACTTCGAGACCGTCATCAAGGACGCGCTGGAGCAGGCCGCCTGCGGCGCCACAATGCTCGACGTCAATGCCGGCGTCACCGCCGTCGACCCCAACGCCACCGAGCCGGCGCTTCTGGTGCAGACGCTCGAGATCGTGCAGGGCCTGGTCGATCTGCCGCTGTCGATCGACTCCTCGGTCACCGCAGCGATCGAGGCCGCGCTGAAGGTCGCCAAGGGCCGCCCGCTGGTCAACTCCGTCACCGGCGAGGAAGAAAAGCTCGAGGCCATCCTGCCGCTGGTCAAGAAATACAACGTCCCGGTCGTCGCCATCTCCAATGACGAGACCGGCATCTCGATGGACCCGGATGTCCGCTTCGCCGTCGCCAAGAAGATCGTCGAGCGCTGCGCCGACCACGGCATTCCTTCGCATGACGTCGTCGTCGACCCGCTGGTGATGCCGATCGGGGCGCTGGGCGATGCCGGACGCCAGGTGTTCGCGCTGCTCCGGCGGCTCCGCGAAGAGCTCAAGGTCAACACCACCTGCGGCCTCTCCAACATCTCCTTCGGCCTGCCGCACCGCCACGGCATCAACGCCGCCTTCATCCCGATGGTGATCGGGGCCGGCATGACCTCGGCGATCATGAACCCGGTCCGTCCGCAGGAAATGGAAGCCGTGCGCGGCGCCAATGTGCTCAACGGCACCGACGAGAACTGCACCAACTGGATCCGCACCTACAAGGACTACAAGCCGGCCGAAGGCGGCCACGCCGTTGCCGCTCCGGTCGCGGTCACCGCCCCCGGTGAAGGCGCTGCCGCCGGCGGCCGCCGCCGCGGCGGCCGCGAAGCCCGCATGGCCAGGGGATAAGCGCGCAATCGTGGGCCGCACCGCAAACAACGCTGGTCCGATCGCATCGCGGATGCGTTCGGACAGCTCTGCTTTGCGTTCAGGCCATACCCACTATGGCGTCGAACAACGCCATGCCCGCCCACGACCCGAAGATGCCCGTGACGCCGCCGACGATGAAATCATCGTCATAGGCGGGCCAGTAGGCGTGCAGCACCAGGGTTCCGACGGCCGCGCCGACAATCCCTGTGGCGAGGTACTGGGGATTGCGCAGCCACGAGCCTTTGATCACGCGCACCATGGTGAACGCGGTGAAGATGGCGGAGAGCAGCAGATCCGACATGGTTGGCCCCTGGACCAACGGACTCTCCGCCCAATAGTAGAACGATCCGTTATACGGCATCGGCAATTGCCATCGAGACGCGTGCCAGCATGAATCCTCCCCCCAACATCACCGATCCGCTCGTCCTGTTCATGCCGTCGGGCAAGCGCGGCCGGTTCCCGGTCGGCACGCCGGTGCTCGATGCGGCGCGTCAGCTCGGCGTCTATGTCGAAAGCGTGTGCGGCGGCCGCGCCACCTGCGGGCGCTGCCAGATCGAAGTGCAGGAAGGCAATTTCGCCAAGCACAAGATCATCTCGTCCAACGACCACATCTCGCCCAAGGGCGCCAAGGAAGAGCGCTACGAGCGCGTGCGCGGCCTGCCCGAGCGGCGCCGCCTCTCCTGCTCGGCGCAGATTCTCGGCGACCTCGTCATCGATGTACCGCAGGACACGGTCATCAACGCCCAGACCATCCGCAAGGACGCCGACACCAGGGTGATCGCCCGCGATACGGCGATCCGCATGTGCTATGTCGAGATCGAAGAGCCCGACATGCACAAGCCGCTCGGCGACCTCGACCGGCTCAAGATCGCCCTGATGAAAGACTGGGGCTTAAAAAACCTGGAATTCGATTTCTATCTGCTGCCGCAGGTGCAAGGCATCCTGCGCAAGGGCAACTGGACCGCGACGGCCGCCATCCACAAGGATGCCGACAGCGACATCGCACGCGTCATCGCGCTGTGGCCGGGCCTGAAGAACGAGGCCTACGGCCTTGCCTGCGACATCGGCTCGACCACCATTGCCATGCATCTGGTGTCGCTGCTGTCGGGCCGCGTCGCTGCGTCCTCCGGCACCTCCAATCCGCAGATCCGCTTCGGCGAGGATCTGATGAGCCGCGTCTCCTATGTGATGATGAATCCGGACGGCCGCGAGGGCATGACGGTTGCCGTGCGCGAGGCCATTTCCAGCCTGGTCGACAAGGTCTGCGCCGAAGGCAACGTCCAGCGCGCGGACATTCTGGATTCCGTCTTCGTCGGCAATCCGATCATGCATCACCTCTTCCTCGGCATCGATCCGACCGAACTCGGCGGTGCGCCCTTCGCGCTCGCCGTCTCCGGCGCGGTGCGCATCAAGGCCTCCGACATTGGCTTGAAGCTCAACCAGGGCGCCCGCCTCTACATGCTGCCTTGCATCGCCGGCCATGTCGGCGCCGATGCCGCCGCCGTCACGCTGTCGGAAGGCCCGCATCGCCAGGACGAGATGATGCTGATCGTCGACGTCGGCACCAACGCCGAGATCGTGCTGGGCAACCGTACGCGCGTGGTCGCGGCCTCCTCTCCCACCGGCCCGGCCTTCGAGGGCGCGGAAATCTCCGGCGGGCAGCGCGCCGCGCCCGGCGCCATCGAGCGCGTGCGCATCGATCCCGTCACATTGGAGCCGCGCTACCGCGTCATCGGCTCGGAACTGTGGTCGGATCAGCCGGGCTTCGCCGAAAGCGTGCAGGCGACCGGCGTCACCGGCATTTGCGGCTCCGGCATCATCGAGGTGATCGCCGAGATGTATCTGTCC
>NZ_RZRY01000514.1:0-4605 GCF_003998035.1 Mesorhizobium sp. M2A.F.Ca.ET.039.01.1.1
AGGCGCGGCCGCGAGGACTATCACCGCAAGACCTGGCCGCGCCGGACCCGCTGCAAGGAAGGCAATCTGGCCTTCTTTTACGACCACTACGGTTACGAGCGCTACGACTTCGTCGCCCAGATGGACGCCGATCACGTGCCGACGCCGACCTATCTGAGGGAAATCCTTTATCCCTTCGCCGATCCCGCCGTCGGCTATGTCTCGGCGCCCAGTATCTGCGACAACAATGGCAACGAAAGCTGGGCCGCGCGCGGCCGGCTGTTTGTGGAAGGTATGCTCCACGGCCCCCTGCAATCCGGCTACACCAGCAACGGCGCCCCGCTCTGCATCGGTTCGCATTATGCCGTGCGCACCATTGCGTTGCGGCAAGCTGGTGGGCTGGGTCCTGAACTGGCCGAGGACCATTCAACCTCGATGCTGATCAACGCCGCCGGATGGCGCGGCGTCCATGCCATCGATGCAATCGCGAATGGCGACGGTCCGCAGACTTTCGCCGATCTGATTACTCAGGAATTCCAATGGTCGCGTAGCTTGACGACCATCCTGCTTGAATACACGCCGACATATCTGTCCAAGCTCAGCCCGAGGCTCAGACGGCAGTTCGTATTCTGCCAGCTCTGGTATCCCATGTTCGCCTTGTTCGCGATGGCGACATATATCATGCCGATCTACGCGCTTTTGTCGGGCGACAATTTTGCCAACGTGGCGTATCCGGAATTCCTTTTCTACTATATGCCAAGCGCGGCCATCCCGATTGCTCTGGTGATCTTTCTAAAGAGGTTAGGTCTCTCGCGTCCATTCTCGGCGAAGGCTGTCAGTTGGGAAGGGACACTCTTCCATCTGTTCGCGCGCTGGCCCTGGGTGATGGCAGGAACGCTGGCATCGGTTCGCGATTATCTGACCAAGTCATTCGTCGATTTCCGCGTCACTCCAAAAGGCAGCGGCCCAAAACACCTTCTGCCCGCCCGCGTCATCGTGCCATACGCCCTGCTTGCGGTTGGTGCTTCGTTGCCGGTTCTTCTTGTGGAGCATCCTTCGAGGGCCCTCGGTTTCTACTGGTTGGCCGCGTTCAATGCGACGATCTACGGATTGCTGGTCGTGGTGATAGTTGGCAAGCATCTGACAGAGAACAAGATTTCGCTGCGGCAAAACGTAGGCAAGTTTGCCCTGCAAGGATCGCTCGCCGCCGTCGCCGTATTAATCCCGCTGGCGGGATTTTACGATCGCGGGCTGCAAGGCATATATGGACTGCAGCAGGGCGCCGGCCTACACATCGTCAAGGTCACGTATCCGGTTTCCGGTGCAGGCCGCGGCGAGCTCGGAAGCCAAAGGTTCCGCTTTGATCCCGGTTGGGGTGAATGAAGCCTCAAGAGTCGAATGAATGGTCGAATGGAATGCCCGGAGACAGCTGTCGTTCATAGTTCAAATCCTATTCGGCGGACTCGCTTCTTTGGTGGTCGTCGTCGCGCGCGAATGCGTGTGATTAGTCTGGACGCGACGACGCTAAGCCCTGGCAAGCGGGCATCTCCTGCTCACCATCATGCCTAATCCCGAGTATAGGCCGCAGATAGACTCGCTGCGAGCGGTTGCTGTATTCGCCGTCATGTACTCGCACTTCTGGGATGAAGCCTCACCCTGGGGGCATTATGGTGTTCGGCTGTTTTTTGTTATCAGCGGTTACCTGATCACGGGTATCTTGATCCGATCGAAAGAAGTGGCCCGATCGCAGGGCGCTCTCGGAGTCATCCTGGTCTTCTATCTGCGGCGGGCCCTGAGGATTTTTCCGGCATATTACGTGATGCTGACCTTGGCGGCCGCCTTCTTGCCCGAAATCCGGACATCGTTGCCCTGGCACGCTGCCTACCTCTCCAATGTCTTGTTTGCGCTAAACGGTAACTGGGACCCCTGGCAGCTCGCCCATCTGTGGAGTTTGAGCGTCGAGGAGCAGTTTTATTTGTTTTGGCCGCTGCTGATCGTACTGAGCCCTCGTCAAACACTAATCCCGACGCTGATTGGGGTCATCCTTGCGGCAGTCGCCTTTCGGGCAGCCATCATGTTCTATCTTCCGGAAGGGCCGGCCCGTTACGTGCTGACGCCGGCCGCGTTTGACGCTTTGGGCGCCGGCGCCCTTCTCGCGGCGATCGAAGCTTCCAATCGACTGACCGATGTGCTGCGGTGGAGACTGGCGATAGCAAGCGTCGCGGCCATCGCCATCGTGGCGGTTTCATTCACGCTGCAGGCGGCCATGTTCAACTTCGTCCTCGGCGACTTCCTGACGGTCGTACCTTTGGTCGCTGTCGTGTGTTGGGCGAGCGCAGGTGCCAAGGGCCTGATCAAGCGACTGGCAGAGAACTCCGTTTTGCGATATCTGGGCCGTATCAGCTACGGGATCTATCTTTATCATTTTCCCCGCACTGGCCGTCGTCTTCCTGTTCTGCGAATCCTTCGAGACGCAGTTTCCTCCGCTCGGTCCGATCCGGTTCGTGATTGCGGGCCTGGTCACGGTCGCGGCTGCCGCGACCTCCTGGCACTTGTTGGAACAACCGTTGAGCCGCCTGAAGGCGAGACTGTCCTACACAGCTACGCTGGCCAGAAATTGACCGTCGGCTTGGGCGGAAAGAGCGGCTGCCGAAATAAACGTTCGCATTTTAATAATAGTCGATAGAGTCGCGAAAGACCGCGCTCATCATCTCGTTTGCACGAATTTTAATAAGTCCCCTCTAATATTGAGCCATGATGTGAATGGCGGCGAGCCGTTCGCGTGGCGCGGAAGCCAAGCAAAGAGGGAATATATCCGCGCGAAAACAACGCTTATTTCGTGGCAGGGGACGACAATGAACGATTTCATGAAGGAAGCAGCGGCCGTAGGCAAGAGATATGCTTGCGCCATTGCCGCTCTTGCACTGGTCTCGATCGGGTCCGGTTGCCAGAGCATGGACACGATGAAGACCAGCTCGATCAGCATCGACCCGGCAGCCCACACCACCACAAAGAAGATGCAATATGTCATGAAGCATCGGCTGCATCGCGTTCACCGCAAGTCGCTGACGCAGACGTCCAGCGTGACGCGCGTGAGGGAAGAGGCTTATGCCACCTTCGTCCGGCCGCAGCCTGCTCGTGTGCCACGGCCCGTCAAGATTTCCTACAGCATGGGCAGCGTCGGTCCGCTGCTTGGCCATTCGCCGTGGATCTGCGGCCCGAGTGGCTTCGGCCAGCGCTCGGCCTGCCGGGCGCGCTAACCCACCCAATCCGTCGCCGGGGGGCGTGATCGCGGGGCAAGAGGGTATTTGCGTGCTGACGGCACGCTGCCTCTTGCCCTTCGGTTGCTCGCCCGTTGCGGTTCCGGCCGACGGACGCCGGCGGGATTACTTCCGACGCGCCTTCGGCTTTTCGACAACAGCCGCCTTGCTCGGCCAGTGCCAGCCGTCACCCTCGCCATGCGCGGGCTGCGGCCGCGCCACGTAGGCGAGCGCGCCGTTGGCCTCGAGATAGACGCGTGACAGCATCTCGGCCAGCACGCCCGACGTCACCGCC
Source organism: Mesorhizobium sp. M2A.F.Ca.ET.039.01.1.1 (assembly GCF_003998035.1). Lineage (NCBI taxonomy): Bacteria > Pseudomonadati > Pseudomonadota > Alphaproteobacteria > Hyphomicrobiales > Phyllobacteriaceae > Mesorhizobium > Mesorhizobium sp. M2A.F.Ca.ET.039.01.1.1. The sequence goes on from NZ_RZRY01000514.1 coordinate 3,535, forward strand.
TGCAGCCCGGCGATCACCAGGAAGAAGCCGGTGATCAGCATCGGCCTGGTGCCGATATCCTGCCCCCAGAAAACCTTGATCGCGAAGAGATAGGCCAGGATCAGCGAGCCGAGCACTCCGAGCACGATGCCGATGCCGCCGAAGAAATGGCCGGGCCGCGTGCGATAGCGCAGGAAGAAGAACATGAAGACGAGGTCCAGCACCACACGGAAGGTACGTGAGATACCGTATTTCGACTGGCCGTGGATGCGGGCGTGATGGGTCACCACTTCCTCGGCTATGCGTCGCGGCGTCGTCACCGTCGCGAGCCACGCCGGGATGAAGCGGTGCATCTCGCCATAGAGCCGCACGCTGCGGATGACGCTGCCGCGGAACACTTTCAGGCTGCAGCCATAGTCCTTGAGCTTAACGCCGGTGACCCGCGCGATCAGCCTGTTGGCGATGCGGGACGGCAGGCGGCGCAACCAGAACCCTTCCTTGCGGTCCTTGCGCCAGCCGGCGACGAGGTCGAGATCCTCGGTCAGCAAGCGATAGACCATGCGCGGAATGTCGAAGGGGTCGTTCTGCAGATCGCCGTCGAGCGTCGCGATGACATCGCCGCGCGCGGCGTCGAGGCCAGCCTGCATGGCGGCGGTCTGCTTGTAGTTGCGCACCAGCTCCACGCCATGCACATACGGCCCGTACTGCGCCGCCAGCCGGCGGATCTCGGCGGGGGTGGCGTCGGTGCTGCCGTCGTCGACCAGCACCACCTCCCATGGCTGGCTGTAATTCTCCATCGCCTGATGGATGCGCACAAGCAGCGGCTCGACATTGTCGGCCTCGTTATACATCGGGATGACGATGGAAAGCTTGTGCTCGGGCATGACGGCGCCCTCGGGCAATCCCGATGCGGGGATGGGAAGCACGTTCATGGCGGTCATTTCCTTGCCGGTCCCGCCGCCGGGGTTTCCGGCAGCGTCGATTTCGAGGGGAACAGCCAGGCGATCGCACCGGTTGCGACCGCCGAGCACAGGATGAAGAGATGCAGCGCGAGCGCCGCCTGCAAGCCGTCCTTCATGGCAATGCCGGAAT
>NZ_RZRY01000515.1:0-4604 GCF_003998035.1 Mesorhizobium sp. M2A.F.Ca.ET.039.01.1.1
GACATTCACCCCCGGCACCGGCATGACGAAGGCCGCCGGGGCGGGCGCCGCGCCCGCCGTGCCGCCGCCGAGATAGCCCGGATTCAGCAGGTGGACGCTTGCAACCGACACTGCGCCCACCGCGACGGCGGCGCCTAAAGCGATTTTCCATCTACGCATTTTGCTCTCCAATCCTATTCGGCCGCCTGGGCGAGCGGCTGAAGCGCCGGCTCGGCGGTCGGTTCAATTTCCTTTGGCTCAGGGGCGTCGTGGTGTCCCTCGGCTGGTTCCTTTTCGCCGCGCTCGCGCAGCTGTTCGATCACCGCGTAGAAGACAGGCACGAAGACCAGCGACAGGATGGTCGCCGCCACCATGCCGCCGAAGACGGTGGTGCCGATCGACTGCCTGCTGGCCGCGCCCGCGCCCGTCGCGAACATCAGCGGCAGCACGCCGAGGATGAAGGCGAAGGCGGTCATCAGGATCGGCCGCAGCCTCAGCCGCGCAGCCTCCATCGAGGCCTCGACGATAGTGAGGCCTTCCTCGCGCCGGCGTCTGGCGAACTCGACGATCAGGATCGCGTTCTTGGCCGCGAGGCCGATCAGCATGACGAAGCCGATCTGCGAGTAGACGTCGATCTGCATGCCGCGCAGCAAAAGCACCACGAAGGCGCCGAACAGAGCGAGCGGCACGGCGAGCAGCACCATGAAGGGCATCGCCCAGCTTTCATACTGCGCCGCCAGGATCAGGAAGACGAAGACGATCGCCAGCCCGAACACGACCGAGGCGATCGATCCGGCCTTGAGCTCCTGGAAGGTGATGCCGGTCCATTCGTAGCCGAAGTCGCGCGGCAGCACGTTCGCTGCCGCCCGCTCCATGGCCGCCACCGCCTGACCGGACGAGAAGCCGGGGGCAGCACCGCCATTGATCAGGGCCGAGGCATTGTTGTTGTAATGCGGCACGGTCTCGGGTCCGACGATCGGCACCAGCTTGCCCAGCGTGCTCAGCGGCACCATGCCGCCCGACGCGTTGCGCACATAGAGCCTGGAGATGTCGGTGGCGTCGGCGCGCGCGTCCTTGTCGGCCTGGATGGTCACGCGGAAGGTGCGGCCAAACAGGTTGAAGTCGTTGACGTAGAGCGAGCCGAGATAGATCTGCAGCGTGTTGAACACATCGGGCAGGTTGAGGCCGAGAAGCTTCGCCTTGCTGCGGTCAAGGTCGTAGTTGAACTGCGGCGTCGAGGTCGAGAAGGACGAGAACAGCTGCTGCGGATTGAGCTCGGGCTGCTTGCGCGCCTCCGCGATCAGCGCCTGCGTCACATCGTTCAGCGCAGCGCTGCCGCGTCCCGACAGATCCTCCACCTGGAACTCGAAGCCGCCGGTGGTGCCGAGGCCCGGGATCGACGGTGGATCGAAGGACAGCGCGAACGCATCCGGCATCTGCAAGAGCTTGCCGCGCACCTGTTCGACCAGTTTCGAGGCGCTCTGGTCAGGCCCGCGCTCATCCCAGGGCTTCAGGATGGCGAACTCCACCGCCGAGTTCGACTGCGCGGCGCTGGTGAGGAAGTTCAGACCGCTGATCGAGCCGACGATGTCGACGCCGGGCGTGTTCTGCAGGATGTCGCGCGCCTTCTGCGCCACCGCGTCGGTGCGTTCGAGCGAAGCGCCGTCCGGCAGCTGGATGACGACGAAGAAATAGCCCTGGTCCTCCACTGGGAGGAAGGTCGAGGGCAATTTCTGCCAGACGAAATAGGTGGCGACGAGGCCGGCCGCGAACAGGCCGAGCATCGCCCAGCGCAGCTTGATCAGGATGCGCACGCCGTGGGCATAGGCATGGGACAGCCAGTCGAAGCCGGCGTTGAACCAGCGGAACAGCACGAACTGGGTTTCGCCGCGATGGCGCAGGAAGGCGGCGCTCAGGGCAGGGGATAGCGTCAGCGAGTTGAAGGCTGAGATGCCGACCGAGATCGCGACGGTGAGCGCGAACTGGTTGTAGAGCCGGCCGGAGACGCCCGGGATGAAGGCGACGGGAATGAACACCGCCATCAGCACCGCCGTAGTGGCGATGATCGGTCCGGTCACTTCGGCCATCGCCGCGCGCGTCGCGGCAAGCGGCTTCAAGCCCGCTTCCAATTGTCGCTCGACATTCTCCACCACCACGATTGCGTCGTCGACGACAAGGCCGATCGCCAGCACCATGCCGAGCAGCGAGAGCATGTTGAGCGAGAAGCCCAGCATATACATGATCGCCAGCGTCGCGATCAGCGATACGGGGATGGCGATGGTCGGGATGATGGTGGTGCGCCAGCTCTGCAGGAAGATGAACACCACCGCCACGACCAGCACCAGCGCCTCGCCGAGCGTGATCAGCACGTCATGCATCGAGGCCGACACGAAGCGCGTCGTGTCGTAATGCATGGCGTAGTGGACGCCCTTCGGGAAGCGCTGCGACAGCTCCTGCATCTTGTCCTTGACCCGCTGCTGCAGGTCGAGCGCGTTGGAGCCGGGCATCTGGTAGACGGCCAAAACCACCGTCGGGTCCTTGCCGAAGAAGGCGGATGACGAATATTGCAGCGCGCCGAGCTCGATGCGGGCGACGTCCCGCAGCCGCACAAGCGAGCCGTTCTGGGAGTTGGCGCGCACGACGATGTCGCCGAATTCCTTCGGGTCGCTCAGGCGGCCGACGGCATTGACCTGCATTTCGAAGGCGGTGCCGGCCGGCGCCGGCGACTGGCCGATCTTGCCGGCCGCGACCTGCACGTTCTGCTCGGCGATGGCGTTCTGGACGTCGACGGCGGTGATACCGAGATTGGCGAGCTTGTCTGGGTCGAGCCAGACGCGCATCGAATAGCGGCGCTCGCCGAAGATCTGCACGTCGCCGACGCCCGGCAGGCGCTTCAGCGGATCGACCACCTGCAGATAGGCAAGGTTGCTCAGCGCCACGGGATCGACCGAGCCGTCCGGCGAGGTGAGGTCGACGATCAGCACGAAATTGGGGTTCTGCTTCTTGATCGTCACGCCGCCCTGGTTCACGATTGCCGGCAGGGAGGACGCCGCTTGGCTGACGCGATTCTGCACGTCGACGGCCGCCGTGCTCAGCGGATAGCCGACGTCGAAGGTGATGGTGATGGTGGACGAGCCGTCATTTGAGCTCGTCGACGACATGTAGGTCATGCCCTGCACGCCGTTGATCTGCTGCTCGAGCGGCGTGGTGACCGTATCGGCCACGACCTGCGCGCTGGCGCCCGGATAGTGGGCGCTGACCACGACCTGCGGCGGCGTGATGTCGGGGAACTGCGAGACCGGCAGCAGGAAATAGGCGATCGCGCCGGCGAGCACCATGATGATGGCGATCGCGGACGCGAAGATCGGGCGGTGGACGAAGAAGTTTACCATGATGCGCATGCCTCGACGAAGGGCTTTGCGAAATGACGCAGGCGCCGGGTCCGGCCGGAACCGGAATCCTGCAGGAAGGAAGGCAGGATTTCATCATCCGGCGCCTGTTTCGCCGCGCGCTGGCGCAGCATCCGTTCGAAGGCTTTGGGGTCGATTCCGTCCGCCTTCATCACCAGCCGGATCATCGGATCCCGGACGGCTTCGTCGATCGTCAGGTCTTTGCGCTTTTGCATAGGAGCGGCTCCTTGCTCGGTCCGCATCGATTGATCACGGACCGCTTTTCTCTTTTTCACCGGCCGAAGCCGCATGACAGGCTGCTTTTTCGTCCTATCTCACTCTGGCAGGCTATCGGAGGGCCTTGTCGTTTGACGGGGAGTGATATAGGTGTTACCAGTAAGTAACATCTAAAAGTTACAGACCGGTAACACCCTAGTCAAGAGGTGGCGACGGTTTTTTTGGAAACGACGAAAGGAGATCATCATGAGTGACGGCGTCGCGGAGCGTTCCCGTCCCCGGGATCGGATCCTGGAGACGGCGCAGGACATGTTCCACAAGCACGGCATCAAGGGCGTTGGCGTCGACGCCATCACCGAGGCTGCCGGCACCAACAAGATGACGCTTTACCGCCATTTCGAGTCCAAGGACGAGCTGGTCGTTGAATGCCTGCGCGCCACGGCGGCGAAGGCTTCAAGGATCTGGGACGAGTTCGAGGCCCAGCATCCCGGCGACAAGCTCGCCCAGTTGCATGCCTGGGTCCAGAAGGCTTCGGAACTGCTCAGCGCCGACAGCCGCGGCTGCGACATGGCCAATGCCGCCGTCGAGCTCACCGAGGCCGACCACCCGGCCAGGCGCGTCATCAAGGAACTGAAGGAAGCCCAGCGCGAGAAGCTGGTAGCGCTTTGCCGCGATGCCGGCATCGGCCAGGCCGAACTGCTTGCCGACACGCTGTCGCTGCTGCTCGAAGGCGCCCGCGTCTCGATGCAGAGCGTCGGCGCCGAAGGCCCGAGCGCGCAATTCGTGCGCATGGCCGAAAGCCTGATCGCTTCATTCCGGGCGCGCTGACTCGGGGCTTACGGACTCCCCCTCATCCGGCCGCTTCGCGGCCACCTTCTCCCCGAGGAGGGTTTTGCATGGGAGTCGATATTTAGCGCACGAGGCGGATGGGCGTTTTTTGAAAGGCGCTCTGGCCGCTTTGGCGGGTTATTTTGCCTCGCTCTTGGGGCCTCAGGCCGC
>NZ_RZRY01000516.1:0-4584 GCF_003998035.1 Mesorhizobium sp. M2A.F.Ca.ET.039.01.1.1
GTGCAGCGGACCGGCGCGGTAGCCGGCGCCGAACTTGGTCTGCGGCGTTGCCACCTTGCAGCTCTGCCCGGAGACATTGACGTTCCACACGCCGGCGACGCTGGCCGCGGTGAGATCGGTGGCGCCGGCGGGCGCCGTGCCGTCCGGCGGCAGCGAAGCGACTTGGGTGTTCTTCGGCGCGGTCGGGAATTGCGACGGATCGGTGGTGCCGGGAGCGGCCGGCGGCGGCAGCTGATTCTGCGTCACCGTGCCGGACGGCGCCGGCGTCAGCGGCGCCGGCTGCTGGTCGTCCATCGAGGAGAAGCGCGAGGTCGAGCAGCCGCTCGCAACCAGCGCGGCCAGCGACATGGCCACGAGGCCGCTCCGCGAAAAGGGGCGGGTCATCGAAAAATTCATCAAAACCTCCGTCGGATCCGGCCGGGGGGAGCCGTCCGCGTAATCTTCGCTCCACCAAGATGGCGAAGGTGGCAGAATTTCAACCCGATATGGTTAAAATAGGGTTTTCGAGTCGGATGTTGCAAATTTATCGCAGCAAGCGGACGGCGCCGGAGCGGCGTTTGACTTGGTCATTCAAGCCATTGAACTTACGGCATTAAATCCGGGCGCTCGGCACGAACACATAGCCGTCCGGGCCAACGATGTAGCATTCGCGCAGGCCATGCGGCTTATCGATGGAGCCGGCCAGCACGATATGGCCGAGCGCCGCCGCCTTTTTCTCGATCCGATCCGGATCGGCGCCGTAAAGGCGCAATTCGATGCCGGCGCCGCGCGTCTCGGCACCCGAAGTGACCCCGGTCATCGGATTGTCGAGGTAGGAATGGTCGGCATGCAGCATGAAGACCGAGCCCAGGAGCTCGATCGCCGCGAAATCCTCGTCGGCGTAGATGATCCTGGCCCCGAGCACGTCGCGGCAAAAGGCCTCCATCGCCGCCATGTCGGTGACCAAAGATTGACGCCCAGCCCAAGCGGCAGCGAGCGGCCGAAATCCTCGGCCTTCATCCACGGTGTCCCGGTTCGCTTCATGACCATGATCATCGCGCCTCGCTCCCGATCCTAGATGAACCGGGCTTCGCCCATTGGCATTCGCCAGCAAAATGCTTGCGCCAGGCAGGCGCTTCCTTATCTCAGGAAGGGGTCGAGCCGGCGGGAGAGTGAATGGCCGCGAGAAAAAGAACCGCCAACCGCTATTACAGCGGCCCGCATAGCGATCATTTCGACGGCGCCTTGTTCTTCAACCCCGGCGGCAAGCCCCCAGGGCGCTTCAGCGATCTCCTCAGATGGCAAATCAGCGGCAAGCGGGCGAGATGGCCGGCCGCCGTTCCGAGTCCTCACCCGCCGGCAAAGCCGGTGCGTCGCGTGGATGGAGGCGCGCTCAGGCTCACAATGGTCGGCCACGCGTCATTGCTTATCCAGACCGCCGGCCTGAATATCCTGACCGATCCGGTCTGGTCGGAGCGCGCCTCGCCCTTCGCCTTCGCCGGCCCCAGAAGAGTCAATGCGCCGGGCATCGCCTTTGCCGACCTGCCGCCGATCGACCTGGTCCTGATCAGCCACAACCACTACGACCATCTCGACCTCGCCACGCTGAGGCGGCTGAAGGAGAATCACGACGCACGCATCATCACGCCACTCGGCAACGACGCCATCATCCACCGCGCCGTGCCCGGCATGCGGCTCAGCGCGCATGATTGGGGCGACAGGATCGACGCTGGGGTCGCCGCCATCCATGTCGAGCCGGCGCATCATTGGTCGGCGCGCGGCGGACGCGACCGCCGCATGGCGCTTTGGGCTGGCTTTCTCATCGAAACGGCGGGCGGCAACATCTATTTCGCCGGCGACACCGGCTTCCATGACGGCATCAACTACCGGCTGATGGCACAGAAGCATGGCGGCTTTCGCCTCGCCATCCTGCCGATCGGCGCCTATGAGCCGCGCTGGTTCATGGCGCCGCAGCACCAGAATCCGGAGGAGGCCGTGCAGGGCATGAAGCTCTGCAACGCGGCTCACGCCGCAGGCTGCCACTGGGGCACGTTCCACCTCACCGACGAGCCGGTCGAGGAGCCGGCGCAAAAACTGGCCGAGGCGCTCGAGGCGCACGGCCTGCCGCAGGAGCGTTTTCGCGCCATGCGTCCTGGCGAGGTGTGGGACATACCGGCTGTCTGACGAAGGAACCCCAACCGGCGAAAAGCGTTGGTTTCGCGACGCAATTTCGCCGGAGCTTCCCATGATCAGGTGGATCATCATTCTTCTCATCATTGCCGCCGCCGCGAGCCTGCTCGGCATGCCGGCGCTGGCCGGAGCGGCTGCCACGGGAGCGCGCGTCCTCATCGGCATCGTGCTGGTCATCTTCCTGCTGATCGTGCTCGGCGTCTTCGCGGTAACTTAAGCGCGACCGCCAGGTCGTCGCGGCGCGACCGCCAGGTCGTCGCGGCGCGACCACTTGGTCGTCGCCGGCGCGACGTTTCGCGGTGACCGAGACAAGAGCCGGACTGGTAATTCCCGCCCGTTTCCGCCATATAGCGGCCAAACGGATTGGCCAAACGGATTGGAATGACCGGTTAGATGGCAGGCACCGCCCCCTTCGCCAAGATGAACGGCATCGGCAACGAGATCATCGTTGCCGATATGCGTGGCCGTGCCGACAGGGTCACGCCGGCCGCGGCGATCGCGCTTAATGCCGACGCCGCGACCAAGTTCGACCAGATCATGGCGATCCATGACGCCCGCACGCCGGGCACCGCTTATTATATCGACATTCTGAATTCCGATGGCACCAGCGCCCAGGCCTGCGGCAACGGCACGCGCTGTGTCGTCCAGGCCTTGGCCGCCGAGACCGGCCAGAAGAGCTTCACCTTCGAGACCCGCGCCGGCATCCTGAATGCTCAGGAGCACGCGAACGGTCTGATCTCGGTCGACATGGGCAAGCCGCGCTTTGGCTGGCAGGAGATCCCCCTGGCGGAAGAGTTCCGCGACACCCGCATGATCGAATTGCAGATCGGGCCGATCGACGCGCCGGTGCTGCATTCGCCCTCGGCGGTGTCTATGGGCAATCCGCATGCGATCTTCTGGGTCGACAACGACGTCTGGTCCTACGAGCTCGACCGCTTCGGCCCGCTGCTCGAGAACCATCCGATCTTCCCCGAGCGCGCCAACATCACCATTGCCCAGGTGACGTCGCCTCAAACCATGATCATCCGCACCTGGGAGCGCGGCGCCGGCCTTACCAAGGCCTGCGGCTCGGCGGCCTGCGCCGCCGTGGTGGCCGCCGCCCGCACCAAGCGCACCGGCCGCAGCGTCTCGCTGCTGACGCCGGGCGGCGGCGAATTGCATGTCGAATGGCGCGACGACGACCACGTCATCCTGACGGGTGCCGCCGAATGGGAATTCTCCGGCAGCTTCGATCCCTCGACCGGGGCCTGGGCCCGCGACACCGAAAGCGCCGCCTGATGTCCGCCCTTGAGAAAGGCGCGGTCACCAACGGTATCGACGTCGTCACCTTCGGCTGCCGCCTCAACACCTATGAATCGGAAGTGATGCGCCGCGAGGCCGAGAGCGCCGGTCTCGGCGCGCTCCAGGGCGGCGCCGTCATCTTCAACACCTGCGCCGTCACGGCGGAGGCGGTGCGCCAGGCCAAGCAGGCGATCCGCAAGGCGCGCCGCGAGAACCCTTCAGCTCGCATCATCGTCACCGGCTGCGCGGCGCAGACCGAGCCGCAGAACTTCGCCGCCATGGACGAGGTCGACCTCGTGCTTGGCAATGAGGAGAAGCTCAAGGCGAACTCCTACCGCGCACTGCCCGATTTTGGCGTCAACGACACCGAGAAGGCGCGCGTCAACGACATTTTCTCGGTGCGCGAGACGGCGAGCCACATGGTCGACGCCATCGAAGGCCGCGCGCGCGCCTTCGTGCAGGTGCAGAACGGCTGCGACCATCGCTGCACCTTCTGCATCATCCCCTATGGCCGCGGCAATTCGCGTTCCGTGCCGATGGGCGCCGTGGTCGAGCAGGTCAAGCGCCTTGCCGGCAACGGCTATGCCGAGATCGTGCTTTCCGGCGTCGACATGACCAGCTTCGGCGCCGACCTGCCGGGCAGCCCTAAGCTCGGCAAACTGGTGAAGACCATTCTGCGCCAGGTACCGGATGTTAAGCGGCTCAGGCTGTCCTCGATCGATTCCATCGAGGCCGACGACGACCTGCTCGACGCAATCGCCACTGAACAGAGGCTGATGCCGCATCTGCACCTGTCGCTGCAATCGGGCGACGACATGATCCTGAAGCGCATGAAGCGCCGCCATCTGCGCGACCAGTCGATCCGCTTCTGCGAGGACGTGCGCAAGCTGCGTCCTGAAATCGTCTTCGGCGCCGACATCATCGCCGGCTTCCCGACCGAGACCGAGGCTATGTTCGAGAATTCGGAGAAGATCGTCGAGGAGTGCGGGCTGACGCATCTGCACGTCTTTCCGTTCAGCCCGCGCGAAGGCACGCCCGCGGCGCGCATGCCGCAGGTCCGCCGCGAGGTGGTGAAGCAGCGCGCCGCGCGACTGCGCGCCGCCGGCGAGGCCGCTTATCGCCGTCATCTGACCT
>NZ_RZRY01000517.1:0-4573 GCF_003998035.1 Mesorhizobium sp. M2A.F.Ca.ET.039.01.1.1
GATCTATGCCCCGCACCATGCCCCGACCTTTGGCTGACACTCGCCCTGGATCGTACTTTTCCGCGATCTGCTCAAGGCGAGTTTTCAGCAAATTGCCTTTCTCCTCGACGGACGCTGCAAAGCTATGCGTTCGCCAGAAGTGCTCCAGGGCTGCTCTGGCGGTCACAAAAGCGTGGCAATTTCCGCGGAATGTGCCATTGTGCTCACCCGGCTCCCACTTGTCGAGTTGTCGATCAATTAGGACGAGGGCCATCGGTAGGCCATAGCCCGATATCGATTTGGCCATTGTGACGATGTCCGGGCGGAGACCGGCCGCCTCGAAGCTGAAGAACGCATCGGTCCGGCCAACGCCGACCTGGATGTCGTCTACGATCAGTAGAGCTCCATGTCTGCGCGCAATGGCCGCCACCTTGCGCAGCCACTCCATGCGGGCGACATTGAGGCCGCCTTCGCCCTGAACTGTCTCGACAATCACCGCCGCCGGAGCGTCCACGCCGCTGGAGGGGTCCGAGAGCAGGCGATCAAGGTATTCGGCGGTGTCTACACTGGACCCAAGGTAGCCGTCATAGGGTAGCCGTGTGACGCCGCCGAGCAACTGGCCAGCAGCTGCGCGGTGGTATCTGTTGCCGGTGCAGGAGAGAGCGCCAAGGCTCACGCCATGAAAGCCGTTGGTGAAAGCTATGATGTTGGGGCGTCCAGTGATCTTGCGCGCTAACTTGAGGGCAGCCTCGACCGCGTTGGCGCCGGTCGGACCGGGAAACTGTACGACGTAGTCTAGTCGTCGCGGCCTAAGGATCGTCTCGTGGAACTCCTGCAGAAAAGACTCCTTGGCTTCGTTATACAGATCGAGGCCTTGAGTAATGCCGTCACTCGCAATGTAGTCTGCGAGCGCGGACTTCAGCTCGGGAGGATTGTGCCCATAGTTTAGGCTTGAACAGCCCATGAGAAAGTCCAGATAGGCTGACCCATCTCGCGCGAACAGCTGAGCCCCTCGTGCCCGCGTGAAAACCACGGGAAAGCTACGGGAGTAGCTGCGCACTTCAGACTCGAGATGGTTGAAGATCGCGAATTCTTCCTCGCGATCTGGTGCACTTTGGACAATCATCGTTGCTTCCTCATTTGAATATTGATTGGCAGGACGGCGGGAATGCCGGCACGGCTGGTGGAGCGTAGAATGGGGCCGATGGCTATCGTGTGCTCGCTCTCATGCTGACCCTTAAAATAGCTTGGCGATCGAACCGGAGAGCTTGCCGGCTTGGCATGCGCTTCGCGATGAGTTCAGATACACCGGCTGCACGAATACTCCGTCGGTCTCTGGAGTGTCACTGCCCGCAATTGGAGAATCTCTGGCTATCACTGATCATCCGGGTCCTTCAGGCAAACATCAGTGCCGCCTCGCGTCGCATTTCGCGAAGAGGACTTCTCAAGAGTCATGCCAACAGCACCGACGCAGCCTCAGAAATGTTTTTCTGAGTTTTGTTCAATAACTTGACCCGGAGTGCTGCAGCAGGCATGGCAGAAAACAAAGTGTCGCGGATTCGACAAACACGACAGTGGGTGCGCCCTAGCGTTTGATCAGGAATGGCGACTGGGGGTTAACAACGGGACTTGTAGCGGATCATCTTGCTATCGGCGCTGATGAAGGAGCAGGCCCTCCGCTCCGACAGCAAGCCTTTCGCCCTCCGCGCGATTTCCCAAAATGAAAGAGCTCCGGAACATCTTTTGCGGGGCCCATGAAACGTTCAATGTCCCAGGGCTCACGAGGCCCGGCCTAAAGGCACGACTGATCTGGATTGCGCGGCGATCTAGTGAAAGGGGGTCCCCCCGGTCGACTTGATCTACGCCTTGGTGTGATGTGCTTTCAGGTGTGTGGTGTCGATCATAATGCGCTCGGGCTTTTGCCCCTCCGCGGCTAATGCTGCGAAGATACGGTCGAATACACCAAGCCGGCTCCAGCGGATAAAGCGATTGCCCCCGCGGGTCACTTCAAATTCCCCCGGTTGGGGTCAGTCAAACTCCCCCACCTGCAAGGCAGGACAGGAACTGGGTTTGTTAGGGTGACTTCGTTTCCCGCACAAGGGCTTCAGCGGCCTCTTTGAGACAATAGCTGCGTCCACCCGCAAGCGGATTATTCGCACGTCGATCGACGAGATTGTTGTTCGCGTCGAGGAAGACGCTCTCGGTCTCGTCATTCGTTGGCAAGGCGGCGATCACACGCCTTTACGCGTGCGCAAGAACCGCGCCGGCCAGCATCGGTGGGGAACCGACGCTGACGTGGTCGAACTCGTGGCCGTATTGGCTCGACAAATGCCGGATCAAGCAATTGCGGCGGTGCTCAACCGGGCTGGCAAGAAGACCGGCAAGGGCAATGGTTGGACCCGTTCCCGCGTGTGCTTCCTGCGCAATCACCGCCGCATTCCACCGTGCCGAGAGGGCGAGCGTGCCGAACGAGGTGAGGTAACGCTCGAGGAGACGGCCAAGATCCTCAACGTCAGTGAAGCAACGGTCCGGCGAATGATCCAGGAGAAGCTTCTAGCGGCCCGTCAGTATTGCAAAGGCGCGCCATGGGTGATCCAAAACAGCGACCTTGATCGTGAAGACCTGCAACGCATCGCCGACGCGCGACGTTCACGACGGCCGCCGTCCGAGGATCCACGTCAAAACAGCCTGGCTTTATAAGGTGATAGCGAGATGAGCATTATGAATCGAGATCGGGTTTGCCGACGAGAAGCGCGTTCTCGCCGGCGGCAATGAACGCCAATGTTTGAAGCTGGAAGCAGGTTTGGCGCGGCAATTTGGGATTGAAGGACAGTCCAGCTCGGCGAGCGTCAGTTTTTCATCGAGCCCGGATTGCTGACATCGCCGCTCGATAAGGCGGGGGCTGTGGGGCTTCTTCGACTTGTTCCAGCGCGTGCTCAAACAGCCGCTCGACAGTCGCGCGTACGTGCCTGTAACGGTAGATGCCGTTGCTGATGGCATGAGCACAGGCTTGCTCGACCAGCCGTGTCGGATATTTCCGGCTCCGCCCCACAATGCCCCACATTGCGCGCTGTCCGGGGCGTCCCTCGGCATCGAACATGTGTTGGCACAGGGCCCTGGTTTGGGGACCGATGCGACCGGCGTTCGCCAGCAGCACGGCGGTTTGCCGCGACGGATTGAACGGCCGTTCGTTGGTCGGCAGGACGACAGAACCGGGGTGCGTCAGGGGTGGAGTGTTAAATGTGGCCGGAGAGCGTCCGCGTTCGCGATCTGCGCGCTCGTCGGCCGCCAGCCAAGTCGTTAACGCATCCTGAACCCGAAACGTCGTATTCGAACTTTCTCTCGGAGGTTTCGATGTCGAACGACAGGTTGCTGACGGAAGCGTGGCTGGAAGCCCTGGCTGTAGGGACTGCGGCGGACGGCACGATCGAAACCTACCAGGACGATCTCGACTGCTACCTTGGCTGGCTCTCTTCCGCCGGGCTGCGGTTGTCAGGTGTGACGTTCGCCGGCCTCGTGGGCTATTTCGGCCATCTTTCCGCGAAGGGTTACGCCGAGGCGACCGTCGCCCACCGCAGGGCCGTCGTTCGGACCTTGCACGCCTGGCTCTTCGCCGAAGGCCATGCCGAAGGAAACCCGGCTGCGCTGCTCGAACCCATGCGGCGCTCCAGGAACGTTCCGTCCGTGCTTTCGATCGAGGAGACCGAACGCTTCTTCGATACCGCCCACTCGCTCACAGCCGACCGCAGCCTCGGCCTTTACAGGCGGGCGGCATACGCGAGGCGCGCCGCGCTGTTCGAAGCACTGTATTCCTCAGGCATGCGCATCACCGAGGCGGTCCGCCTGCCAGCCTCGGTGCTCGCCAATAACGGAAAAATGTTCAACATACGCGGCAAGGGCGACAAGGAACGCATGGTGCCTCTAGGGTCGCGTGCCGTGGATGCCATGCGGCTCTGTCGATACCGGATCAATACTCCCCATAAGTGCCGTTTGAATCTTCCCCAGTTTAGCGTTGCCGCCGGTCTTCCGGGGCGCGCCCCGGAGGACCGGCGGCACGTCATCACCGATACTGCTCTCGATGGTCGAGAGGGGAATGGCGGTGATCAAACTCGGGGAGATAGTCATGATCTTGGACATGCACCGGCAGGGCCTGTCGGTGTCAGCGATAGCCAGGCAGACCGGCGTCGATCGAAAGACAATCCGCAAATACATCGAGCGTGGCCTTGAGGCCCCTGCCTACGGACCAAGGAAGCCGCGGGCGACAGTGATAGATCCATTCACCGCCTATCTGCGTGAACGGGTTGCTGGCTATCCCGGCCTTAGCGGTCGGCGGCTCCTGCGAGAACTGAAGGATCGTGGGTACGCCGGTGGCTACACTACCGTCACGGACTTTCTCAGAGACGTTCGTCCGACCTCAGAACCCGGCTTTGAAGTTCGGTTCGAAACAGCTCCCGGCGAACAGGCCCAGGTGGATTTCGCCCAATTCCATGTCGTCTTCACCGATGAGCCGGCAACCCCCAGGATCGTCTGGCTGTTTTCTATGGTGCTGGGCTATAGCCGTCTCATCTGGGCGCGCTTTGCTATGCATCAGGAT
>NZ_RZRY01000518.1:0-4568 GCF_003998035.1 Mesorhizobium sp. M2A.F.Ca.ET.039.01.1.1
CCTCGAGGTCGAGGTCGCGCGCGGCCGTCAGCTCTACCGTCAGCGTTTTTCCCGCGGCGTCCCGGTCAGCGGCCTCGAGCATCTGGGCGAGGTTCATAACCGCCGCGGCACGAGGACCCGCTTCCACCCCGACGAGCAGATCTTCGGCAAGGGCGCGGCCTTCGAGCCGGCGCGGCTTTATCGCATGGCGCGCTCGAAGGCCTATCTGTTCGGCGGCGTCGAGATCCGCTGGACCTGCGATCCGTCGCTGATCAAGGAGAAGGACCAGACGCCGGCCAAGGCCGAGTTTCATTTCCCCGGCGGCCTGAAGGACTATCTCAAGGCGACGCTGGGCGACGAGTTCCAGGTCACGCGCGAGGTTTTTGCCGGCAAGAGCGACAAGCAGGGTGGCCACGGTTCGCTGGAATGGGCGGTGACCTGGTTCGGCGGCGACGGGTTCCTCAACTCCTACTGCAATACGATTCCAACTCCCGAAGGCGGCACGCATGAGGCCGGCTTCCGCAATGTGCTGGCGCGCGGACTGCGCGCCTATGCCGACCTGATCGGCAACAAGCGCGCCTCTATCATCACCACCGAGGACGTGATGATCTCGGCCGCCGGCATGCTGTCGGTGTTCATCCGCGAGCCGGAATTCGTCGGCCAGACCAAGGACAGGCTGGCGACCATCGAGGCGATGCGCATCGTCGAAAACGCCATCCGCGACCCATTCGACCATTGGCTTGCCGACAATCCGCAGGAAGCCTCGAAGCTTCTCGAATGGGTCATCGCGCGCGCCGACGAGCGTGTGCGCCGCCGCCAGGAAAAGGAAGTCTCGCGCAAGAGCGCGGTGCGCAAGCTGCGCCTTCCGGGCAAGCTCGCCGATTGCACGCAAAATGCGGCCGCCGGCGCCGAGATCTTCATCGTCGAGGGCGACTCGGCCGGCGGCTCGGCCAAGCAGGCGCGCGACCGCGCCAGCCAGGCGGTGCTGCCGCTGCGCGGCAAGATCCTCAACGTCGCCAGCGCCGGCAACGACAAGCTTGCCGCCAACCAGCAGATCTCCGACCTCATCCAGGCGCTCGGCTGCGGCACGCGCTCGAAGTACCGCGACGAGGACCTGCGCTACGACCGCGTGATCATCATGACCGACGCCGACGTCGACGGCGCGCATATTGCTTCCCTGTTGATCACCTTCTTCTATCAGGAGATGCCGAACCTGATCCGCGGCGGCCATCTCTACATGGCCGTGCCGCCGCTCTATTCGATCCGGCAGGGCGGCAAGGTCGGCTACGCCCGCGACGACGCGCATAAGGACGAACTGCTGCGCACCGAATTCACCGGACGCGGCAAGGTCGAGATCGGCCGCTTCAAGGGCCTGGGCGAGATGATGGCCTCGCAGCTCAAGGAGACCACGATGGATCCGAAGAAGCGCACCCTTCTGCGGGTCGACGTGATCGACGCCGAGCAGGCCACCAAGGATGCCGTTGACGCGCTGATGGGCACCAAGCCCGAAGCGCGTTTCCGCTTCATCCAGGAGCGCGCCGAATTCGCCGAGACGGACGTGCTGGATATCTGATCGCGGAAGGGTCCATAAAGGCTCCTGTACGGAGACGAATGTGACCTGGACGCGTCTGAGAGAGCTTGTCGAGACATCGTTAAGCGGTCTGACGCGGCCGACCCGTTCGGACTGGATCTTTGCCTTGCGCACGGTTTCGGCCGGGCTGATCGCGCTGCTTGCCGCCTACGCGTTGAAGCTCGACCATCCGCAATGGGCGATGATGACTGTGTTCATCGTCGCCCAGCCGGTGGCTGGAATGGTGCTGGCGAAGGGCTTCTACCGGCTGCTCGGCACGCTGGCCGGCGGCCTGGCCGCTATCGGCATAACATCCCTGTGCGGTACCAATCCCTGGCTGCTGATCACTTTTCTGGCGCTCTGGGTCGGCATCTGCACGTTCGTATCATCGCTGTTGCGCAACCCGGAAGCCTATGGCGCGGCGCTTGCCGGCTACACGGTGATGATCATCAGCCTGCCGGCGCTCGGTCAACCGATTGTCGTTGTCGATCTCGCTATCGCAC
Organism: Mesorhizobium sp. M2A.F.Ca.ET.039.01.1.1; assembly: GCF_003998035.1. Classification (NCBI taxonomy): domain Bacteria; kingdom Pseudomonadati; phylum Pseudomonadota; class Alphaproteobacteria; order Hyphomicrobiales; family Phyllobacteriaceae; genus Mesorhizobium; species Mesorhizobium sp. M2A.F.Ca.ET.039.01.1.1. The sequence goes on from NZ_RZRY01000518.1 coordinate 2,053, forward strand.
GCTGCGCCGAGATCGTGCTTGGCATCGTCTGCGCCGGCGTCACCAGCCGGCTGATCCTGCCCAAGCTCGCGGCCGACGCCATCATTTCCAGGCTGAAGCGCAGCATCCTCGACCTCGCCGAATATGCCGGCGGCGCCTTTTCCGACGGCGATCCGGCAAGCCTTGCCGCGCTCCAGCGCAAGCTGATCACCGACGCCCAGACGCTCGCAGAAATGCGCACCTACGCGCGGCTGGAAGCGCCGAGCTTCGCCCCCCGCGCCCACCCGGTGCGGCGCACCATCGGCCAGCTTCTGTGGGCCCTGTCGGCGGCGCGCACGCTGCACAGCCACCGCGCGCCGAAGAATGCGGCGCTCATCCCGATGCGACGCGACTTGAAAGCCTTTGTCGGCGAGCTGGGGGCGACACCCGGCGCCCTCGACGACACGGGCCCGTGGGTGGCGCGGCTCGATGCGATCGCGAGCAAGGCCAGAGAGGTGCCGGCCCTGCCCGACGATGCCGGTGCAAACACTGCCGCCGAGGACAAGGTGGGCACCATCACTCGCCTCACCATTGCCGGTGATTTTGCCGAAGCGCTGAAACAGGTGTTGGCCGGCCTCGATGCGCTTCGCTCGCCCGTCTCCCGGAAATCGAATGAGCGAAGCCAGCCGGCGCTGGTCGTCCACCGCGACTATCAGGCCGCGTGGCGCAACGCCGTGCGCGCCGCGCTCGCGACGCTGCTCGTTGCCGTCTTCTGGCTGACGACCAAATGGTCGGAAGCGGCCGGCACCGTCATCCTCGTCGCGGTGGTCTCTAGCCTGTTCGCGACGCGTCCCGATCCCGTGCAGTCGGCCTGGGGCTTCTTCACCGGCACCCTGATTGCGCTGCCCTTTGCCTTTCTGGTCGGGCAGGTCGCGCTGCCGGCGCTGCCCGGCTTCGGCTGGTTCACGCTCTTCGTCGTGCCGATCCTGGTGCCTGCGGCGCTCGGCATGGCCAATCCACGCCATGTCGGCGTCGCCACCGCTTTCGCCATCAACTTCCTCGCCTTCCTCAGCCCGCATCAGCAGATGACCTATGATGCCGGGCCGTTCTTTGCGGGCTCGGCCTCGATCCTGGTCGGCATCCTGATCGCCATCGGCGTCTTCATCGTCGTGCTGCCTGCCGACCCTTGGGTCACCGTGGAGCGTATCTCGCAAGCGATGCGCGAGGATCTGGCGCGGCTTTGCCTGCATGAGCGGATACCTCGGCGTTCGGCTTTCGAAAGCCTCGCCTATGACAGGATCAACCAGTTGATGCCGCAGGTGCAGCGAACGGGCCGCAGGGGCGACCCCATTCTCGGCGGCAGCATCGCCGCCGTCACCGTCGGGCTGGAGGTGCTGCGGCTACGCCATGCGCAACTGAATTCCGCCGTGCCGCGCGAGACAGTCGAATCCATCGGCAATTTTCTGCGCGGCCTGGCGCGCGAATTGTTGTTCCGTCGGCCGGGCGAGCCGCAGACCGCGACCATCGCGGTGGCAAGGCAATATGCGGCCAGCATTGGCGAACGCAGCGATCGGCTCGAAATGCTGCGGATCGCCGCCTCGCTGCGCATCATTGCCGCGGCGATGGAAGACTATCCGGATTTCTTTGCAAAGGGTCGTGCCTGAACAAAGGGACATGTCGCGTTTCAGGTCGGACCGGATCCGAAAGGTTCCTTATCAGACTGGTCGGTACTTAGGTGGACAGATGGCGCTCAAACGAATGGACAACATCGGTATCGTCGTCGAGGACCTCGATGCGACGGTTGATTTCTTTCGCGAGCTCGGCCTTGAACTCGAAGGGCGTGCCACGATCGATGGGGAATGGGCCGGACGTGTCACCGGACTGGGCGACCAGCATGTCGAGATCGCCATGATGCGAACGCCGGACGGCCACAGCCGGCTGGAACTGTCCCGCTTCCTCAGGCCGTCGATCGTGGCGGATCACCGCAATGCCCCGGTGAACGCCCTGGGCTATCTTCGCGTCATGTTCGCCGTGGACGACATCGACGACACGCTGGAGGGGCTCCGCAAGCACGGTGCCGAGCTCGTTGGCGAGGTGGTCCGCTACAAGGACATTTATCGGCTCTGCTACATCCGTGGGCCTGAAGGGCTTCTTGTCGGACTTGCCCAGGAGCTCAGCTGAGACCCGATAAGCGCTAGGCCGCGGCAATCGCCAGCGCGTGCCCGCGCGCGTTTTCGCGCAGCGCGTCGAGATGGATCGACTTCACCAGTCCGGCAAGATCGCCCTCGGCCGATTGGCCGCCGAGTTCCTTCAGCATCAGCCAGCTCACTTCCTGCACGCCGGCGACACGCCGGCCGTTGGCGACCTCGCGCCAGACTTTCAGCGCGCGCAGGATGGTGCCATGCGTCGCCGGCGCAAGTCCGGCGCTGCGGAACAGCGCCTGCAGCGCCACGTCGTGCCCGCCGGCCAGAAGCGCCGTCACCCGCTGCTCGGACTGTCGGGCAAGCGCTACCAGCGTCGAACCGAAGAAGTCGACCTTGCCATGCGCGATGGTACGG
>NZ_RZRY01000519.1:0-4561 GCF_003998035.1 Mesorhizobium sp. M2A.F.Ca.ET.039.01.1.1
GATCAGGATGAGCTGCGGCACCGCGAACAGGATGCCGATCGTCCATCTGCCGAAAGTGACGCGTTTTTCCATCGATCCGCCGATGCAGTGGAATCCATCAGCCCGCCTTCGCGGGACAAACTAGATATGAAATGGCCGCCCGTCGAATCTCGACGGGCGGCCGTTGCGCTATCCGGGATCAGGGCAGGGTCTTACCTGGATAGGTCTGCTGGAAGCGATCGAGGATGGCGTCGCCGTTCTTGACCAGGGTGTCGAGGCCTTCCTGCACGCTGACCTTGTTGGCGAAGATCGCCTGCATCTGCGTGCCGAACTCGGCGCGGATCTGGGTGAAGTTGCCGAGGCGGATGCCGCGGGTGATCTCGGTCGGCTCCGACGCGGTCAGGCTGGCGATGGCCACCTCGCGGCCCTTATAAGGCGCCTTGTCGTAGAAGCCGTTGGATTTCATGAAATCGAAGCCCGATTTCGTCACCGGGATATAGCCGGTGTTGGTCGACCAGAACAAAGCGGTCTTGGGGTCGTGGATGAAGTTGAGGAAGGCGGCCGCGCCCTTGTATTCGGCGTCCGACTTGCCGGACAGCACCCACAGCGAGGCGCCGCCGACCAAAGAGTTCTTGCGCTCGGTGCCGGCATAGACCGGCAGCTCGGCGACATCCCAGCTCATGCCTTCCTTCTGGGTGCGGCCGACAGTGCCGTGGTCGCCGACCGAAGTCAGGATGACCTGGCAGGTGCCGGTGGCGAAGGCCTGCACCATGTCCTGGCCGAGATCCTTGGATTTGATCTTGATCAGACCCGCGTCATACCACTTCTTCAAGTCGGTGACATACTGGACGAACTTGGTCTTGTTGACTTCCAGACGCGCATCGAGGCCGTCATAACCGTTGTTCTTGGTGGCGATCGGCTGGTTGTGCAGCGCCGAGAACTGCTCCATCAGCTGCCAGCTTTCGTTGGCCGAGATGTTGATCGCCATCGGGCAGTCATAGCCGGCGTCCTTCAGCGCCTTGAGGTCGGCGCCGACATCTTCCCAGGTCTTCGGCGCCTCGGTCTTGCCGATCTTGGCGAAGGCGTCCTTGTTCCAGTACATCAGCGCCGTCGAGGAGTTGAACGGGAAGGACAGCATCTCGCCCTTCGACGTCGCGTAATAGCGGGCGATGCCGGGGAAATAGTCGCTGTAGTCGATCTTGTAGCCGTTCTCCTCCATCAGCTTGTCGGCGGGCTTGTAGGCGCCCGACAGCATCATGGTGGCGGTGCCGACGTCATAGACCTGGACGACGGTGGGCTGCTTGCCGGCGCGGAAGGCGGCGATCGTGTTCTGCAGCGTGGCGTCGTAATTGCCCTGGCTGGTGCAAACGACCTCGTAGTCCTTCTGCGAAGCGTTGAAGTTCTTGCACAGCGTGTCGACGACGCGGGCGAGATCGCCCGAAAGACCGAACCAGAAATCGAATTTGACCGGCTCGGCAATAGCAGGAACCGCAAGCGCGGTGCTGAGCGCGCTGGCGGCAAGGGCAGCAAAGCCCCGCTTGATGATCGTCATGGTCTTCCCTCTTGAGTGGCAGTGTGACAAGGGTTTTGCGCAAGTCCTTGCCCGCTCTCATAGAGAAGGTATGTGACAGTTCTGTTGTGGGCCCGAAGCCCCTGTGGACAGCCAGTCTCTCCTCCCCTGGCAGCGGCAGCGCCGGCATGAAAACGTCACATCGGCGCTCTAGAGCATGATCCCGAAAAGTGGGAACCGGTTTTCGGACAAGATCATGCTCCAACAAAGAATTGGATCAGGATGGCGATTCAACGAAACGTCATCCTGATCAGGTAGCTAGGGCGCCGCCAAGCGGTGAAAAGACCTCTTTGATTAACCGGCTAACTGAATGAGACAAGACATGCTGGTTCCGCAGCTCACGCACGTGCCCGTCGCCGTCCGCAACGCCATGCGGGACGGGCCGCGCGACAGCGCCACCCATCTGCGCCACGCCGCCGCCGTTCCCGCCCTCGGCGAGATTGAGATCGGCGGCAAGGCTTCGCGTGAAAGCGCCGGTGAGAGCCTGACCGTCATGGCCTGGAATGTCGAGCGGCTGCGCCACGTTGATGCCATCGCCGAAATCATCGCCGGCCAGGCGCCACACGTCGTGCTGCTGTCGGAAGTCGACAAGGGCATGGCGCGCTCCGGCAACGGCCATCTTTTGAGCCGGCTTGCTGATCGCCTGGGCCATTCCTACGCCTATGGCGTCGAGTTCCTCGAACTCGGCACCGGCAATGAGACGGAGCAGGCGGCAAATGGCGGCGCCGAGAATGCGGAGGGCTTCCACGGCAACGCCATAACCAGCACCGTTCCGCTGCTGCGGCCTTTTCTCGTTCGCTTCGACGCCGCTGGCGCCTGGTTCCTGCCGGAGCACGGCCAGCCACGCATCGGCGGCCGCATGGCGCTCGGCGGCCAGGTGATGTTAGGCGACCGCCGTGTGACCGTCGTTTCGGTGCATCTCGAGAACCGCACCACGCCAGCAGGCCGCGCCGACCAGACCCGCCATCTGCTCGATGCCATCGACAGATATGATGCGGAAACGCCTGTTCTCATCGGCGGCGACTTCAACACGCTCACCGCCACCTATCCCGAACGCAATGACGACCCAGACGCGTGGCGAAAGCGCATCGCCGCCGAACCGGACCGGCTGATGTGCCCGGAGCGTCATGAGCCCTTGTTCGCGGTGTTTGCCGAGCGTGGCTACGACTGGCGCGAGGCCAACGCCTTCGACAAGCCGACGCAGCGGCGCGCGGCCGGCGACCTGACGCCCGCCGGCCATATCGACTGGTTCTTCACCCGCGGCCTTTCGGCAAGCGCACCCGCGACGCTGCCGGCGGTCTTGCCGGACGGCAGCCCGAGCGCCGACCACGAGGCGCTGGTGGTCACGGTGCGGGTGAAGTGACGGCCTTCAGGATCGACCAATTCCCGCTGGCTCGGCCCAATGATTCCAGGCATGGCCTCCCTGACAGATACAACCTGGGACGCACGCAGCGGTTGCGGGCGGCATAACCGATTCTTCAGCTGCCGGGCCCTAATCAATTCCGTTGCCTTGATTGATGTGGGAAGATCAGGTGAAGCAAGATGTTGACCGTCTATAATTGTATCGTGAACGAGCACGATCTGAGACTGGTCGCACTGGCCGCGCTGATTTGTGGAATTTCTTGTTTCACCGCTGTCAATCTGCTCCGCCATGTCGTGCAATCGACCAGCCGGAACCGTTATGCCTGGCTGCTGATTGCCGCCGCTTCCACCGGCTTTGGCATCTGGGCGACGCATTTCATCGCCATGATCGCCTTCACGCCGGGAATACCCAACGCCTACAACGCCGAGCTTTCGGTCGCTTCGCTGGCGGTTTCCGTTCTTCTGACGGCCGCTGGGATATGGATCGCAACCGTGCGCACCGGCATCGACCACTATCTCGTCGGTGGCGCCGTGCTCGGCATTGGCATCGCGGCGATGCACTATACCGGCATGGCGGCTTTCGAGGTCGAAGGTCGGATCGTCTGGAACCAGCTGCTGGTCGCGGCATCGCTGGTCTCGGGTATATCACTTGCCGCGCTTTCGCTGTTTATCGTGCTGCGTCGCCCGTCGACCCTGGCGACAGTCGCCGGTGCCGTCCTGCTGACGCTGGCGATCTGCACGCTGCATTTCATCGCCATGGCCGCCGTCTCGATCTATCCGGATTCCTCGATCGAGATCTCGAAATTCACGATCGCTCCGATGTCGCAGGCTTTCGCAGCCGCGACGGCAAGCCTCGTCATCCTGGTGCTGGCGGCCACCGCGCTGTGGATCGATCTGCGCTTCCGCCGTCACAGGATCGAGGCGGAGCGCATGCACGGCCTCGCCAATGCTGCCGTCGAAGGCCTCATCGTCTGCGACGGCAACCGCATCGTCAGCGCCAACGACAGCATCGCGGCGCTGAGCGGCATCGCCGCCGGCGCGCTGAACACGATGAGGCTGGGCGAGCTGTTCGGCGAACGAATTGCGTCGGCCGTTGCCACCGGCAACGGACAGGCGCAGGAAGCCGACCTCCGCGGTCAGGACGACAGCCGGATACCGGTGGAGCTGATCGCCAGGAGAATCGATTATTGCGGCAAGCCGCATCTGGTCGTGGCCGTGCGCGACATACGCGAACGCAGGAAGGCCGAACAGGAGATCATGCGGCTTGCGAATTACGACCCGCTCACCGGCCTTGCCAACCGCCGTAGCTTCGCCAGCCGTCTGGAAGCCGAGATCGCCGCGTCCGCGCCAGATGGCAAAAGCAGTGGCAAAGGTAGCCAGCTGGCGCTCATGCTGCTCGACCTCGACCGGTTCAAGGAAGTGAACGACCTCTTCGGCCACGCCGCTGGCGACGCCGTGCTGCAAAAGGTGGCTCACTGCGCCTCCAGCGTGCTGCGCCACGGCCAGATGCTGGCCCGGCTTGGCGGCGACGAATTCGCCATCATCGCCCCCAACCTTCCTGACCCGCAGGCGGCGGGCCGCATAGCCGAGGCGGTGCTTTCGGCTCTGCGCCAGGAAAACCGGTTGTCGCCCGGCGGCATGGTGTCGGCC
>NZ_RZRY01000051.1:0-17168 GCF_003998035.1 Mesorhizobium sp. M2A.F.Ca.ET.039.01.1.1
GGCCCATTCCTACCAGGAGCCCGTCATCCGCATCCAGCCGCTGTTGGCCAGCCGCTCCAAGGGCCTGGACGACCGCGCCAATCCGAATCGCTGGTGGAACACGACGGGCGACTGGAAAAAGAAGGGACAGTTGGTCGAGCATAGCGCTTGAAGCGGTGAAATCGCCCATGCCGAAATTAGGCGAAGAAGGCGCCCGGGCTTGACTTTCCGGGCGCGTTCTTTATGTGTCGCGCCAAGTTTCCCGCGTCCGGGTGTTTTCCCCGTGCTCCAGCGGCCAAAACTCCACGAACATTAACGGACGAACATCATGGCCAAAGCCGCAAACATCAAGATCAAGCTTCTGTCGACCGCCGACACCGGGTTCTTCTACGTGACCAGCAAGAACAGCCGTACCAAGACGGACAAGCTCTCGTTCCGCAAGTACGATCCGGTCGCCAAGAAGCACGTCGAGTTCAAGGAAACCAAGATCAAGTAATCCGGTTTCCCGCCGTGTAAGCCAAAAGCGCCGCCCTTGGGGCGGCGTTTTTGTTTTCAGGAGGGATCGGCGGCAAGGTAGCCGCGCCGCTGTTCAGCGCTGGTTCCCGGTCGGTTCAAAGCATGTCTCCCGAAAGTGGACCGGTTTCGGGATAAAGACATGCGTAATCAAAAACCTGAAGCGCACGGAGCGAATCTGAGAGATCGCGACGCGCTTTAGTCTTTTGAAAAAAGGGGGCCGGTCGGCGTTTGGCAGCGGTACGAGGAGGCCACTATGTGCCAGCGCCGGCCGGCCGACCCCACGGACCCAGGAGATGCGGCGGACCTGAGCATCATGGGGTATTTTTCGGATCGAGCCGGCTAGTCTACCCTCGTGCCGGCCTTGCCTTCTGTCTATGCGCCGCAGATTTGCGCAAGACCTTATAAAAATCAACCATTTCTTAACCACCGCTCGCGAATCGCTTGGGTTAAGGTAAATTCCTAACCTTGTGGGGACGGCCGGGAATCGGCGCCTTTTGCAGGCATGCCGCTGAAGCGCGAACATGCGCGAAATCTAAATCTAAAGCATAAACAGCGGGTCGGGAAGATGGCGAGGCGCTTCAAGCCGCCTTGGCGACCACCCGGTTGCGGCCGCCGCTTTTGGCTTCATAGAGCGCAAGATCGGCGCGCTTCATCAGCGCCGCGACGCTGTCGGTTCCCTTCAGAAGCGAGGATACGCCGACGCTGACCGTCACCTCGATCGTCTTGCCGTCGCTCCCGATGGCAAAAGGCGCCTGGGCGATCTCGGCGCGGATACGCTCGGCCACTTTCTCTGCGACCGCGCCGTCGGTGTCGGGCATGACCACGACGAACTCCTCCCCGCCGAAGCGGCAGGCGAGATCGATGCCGCGCACATTCTTGCGCAGCCGTCTGGCGAATTCCCGCAGCACATCGTCGCCGCCGTCATGGCCATAGGTGTCGTTGATCGACTTGAAGCGGTCGAGATCGGTGATCATCACCGACAGCGGCCGCCGCCGCGCTGCGGCGCGATCGAACAGCGTCTGCAGGTGGCTGTCGAGGTAGCGCCGGTTGTGCAGCCCGGTCAGCCCGTCGATCACCGCCATCTCGATCGTCTGGGCGACGCTGGCGCGCAACTGATCGTTGTAGCGCTTGCGCCGCACCTGTGTGCGCAGCCGCGCCATCAGCTCGTGCTGGTCGATCGGCCGGATCAGGTAGTCGTTGATGCCGAGCTCCAGTCCGCGCAGGATGCGGCCCTCCTCGCCCTCGTCAGCGAGCAGCATGATCGGCAGGAAGCGGGTGCGGTCGAGCGAACGCAGTTGCGAGCAAAGCCTCAGCGCATCGAAGCCGGAGAATGCGGTCGAGATCAGCACGCATTCATACGGCATCTCCGCCGCCTGGAAGAACCCTGCATTTGGATCGGTCGCGACATCGAGCTCGGCGCTGTGGCGCAGCATCTTCTGGATGCGTTCGACCGAGGATCTGCGCTCGTCGATGAGAAGCACCTTCGGCTTGACGTCTTCGGTCGCGAAATCACGGCTCAGAAGTTCCTCGATCCCGATATTGCGCGTGGTCGAGGCGCGCAGCCTGAGCTCGTCGGTCAGCGACTTCAGCCTGACGAGGCTCTTCACGCGCGTCATCAGCTGCAGGTCGTTGACCGGCTTGGTCAGGAAATCGTCCGCGCCGGCCTCGAGGCCGCGCACCCGGTCCGAGACCTGGTCGAGCGCGGTGATCATGACCACCGGTATATGCGAGGTCGCCGGATCGCCCTTCAGGCGCTTGCAGACCTCGAACCCGTCCATGCCTGGCATCATCACGTCGAGCAGCACGACGTCGACCTTGCCGTTCTCGCAGGTCTCGATCGCATCCGGGCCGTTATTGGCCGTCAGCACCTCGAAATACTCGGCAAGCAGCCGAACCTCCAGCAGCCGCACATTGGCGGGGATATCGTCGACGACGAGGATCCGCGCGGTCATCAGAAAACTCCGGTTCTGCTGGTCTCGGGCATCAGGCATCGCCCAGATAGGATTTGATCGTCTCGATGAAGCGCGGCACCGAGATCGGCTTGGAGATATAGGCCTCGCAGCCGCCCTGGCGGATGCGCTCCTCATCGCCTTTCATCGCGAAGGCGGTGACGGCGATGACAGGGATCGAATGCAATTCGTCGTCTTCCTTCAGCCATTTGGTCACTTCCAGGCCGGAGACCTCGGGCAGCTGGATGTCCATCAAAATGAGGTCCGGCCGGTGCTGGCGCGCCAGATCCAACGCCTCCAACCCGTTGCGCGTGCGGACCGTCTCGTAACCGCTGGCTTCGATGAGGTCCCGAAAGAGCTTCATGTTGAGCTCGTTGTCCTCGACGATCATGACCTTCTTAGCCATCAATTTCCCGTCCCGACCGCCCTCGAAGTCGAAGACCGTCGTAATGCGTCTCCTCGGACCGCACCCAACCCTTTCCACCCTAGCCCAATATAATTGACGAAACGGAAACCGGAGGTTGGAAAGCTGCACCAATTCCACCTTCGGGCGTTTTGTGGGAGAGAGCGGAGGCTTGCCGCGAGCGACGCTTGCCGTTACTGCGTTAGCAGACTCAAAAATCCACCATTCCAAAAGTAATGATGGCGAACGCAGCGTCAATGCGCGAGGAAGCGGAAACCATTGCCGTCAAGGCGCTGGGCTTCGTCGCCGCCGATCCGGAACTTCTGCCCCGCTTCCTGGCGATCACCGGCATCGAGGCCAACTCGATCCGCAAGGCCGCTGCGGAGCCTGGCTTCCTTGCCGGCGTCCTGCAATTCATCCTCGCTCATGAGCCGACGCTGCTGCGCTTCGCCGAGGAGACCGGCACGCCGCCGGCCGCCATCGGCAAGGCATTGCGTGCCCTCCCGCTCGGCAACGACGATCACGAGCGCTCGACATGAGCGACGATCCCGAGACGGCGAGGCAGATCGAAGAGCTTGCCGACGACGACCGGCCGCTGCTGGTGCTCGATGTCGACGATGTCGTGCTGGAATTCGTCCGGCCCTTTCCGCATTTCCTCAAAACGCGCGGCTTCGGGCTGACGCTCTCGTCCTTCCGATTGACAGGCAACATCGCCGAAACGGCGACCGGCCGGCTGATCGAACAGCCGGAAGTGACGGCGCTGCTGGGCGATTTCTTCGACACCCAGGCGGATTGGCAAAGCATCACCGAGGGCGCGGCGGACGCCCTGGCGATGCTTGGCCAAGGCGCCGAGATCGTCCTGCTGACCGCCATGCCACACAAGCATCGCGCGGTGCGCCGCGCCCATCTCGATGCGCTGGGGCTCGACTACCCGCTGCTGACGACGGAGATGGCCAAGGGGCCGGCCATCGCCAAGCTGCGCGGCCTCAAAGGCCGGCCGGTCGCCTTTGTCGACGACCAGCCCTCCAACCTGGTCTCGGCGCGCAATTCCGTGGCCGACGCCCACCTCTTCCATCTGATGGCCGACAACTCGCTGCGCGCCTTCCTGCCGCCGACGCCGGAGGACATCGTCTCGGTCGAGGACTGGCGCGAGGCCGCGCCCAAGATCGCGCGCGCTCTTGGGCTTTAGCGTAACCCTGGGAGAACCGTGAGCGGTTGGCTCGGCGACCGCTGTAGGCAGGGCGCTTCGCCGTTTCCGTGAAACGGTGAAACGCCCTAGTTCCCCAGCACAGGGATTTTGACCAGTCAGCTCTGTTTGCCTTGGAGGTGGCATGCCTTGGAGATTGGCCGAAACGCCCATCGCGATCGTCATTCCAGGGCGGAGCAGGAGCGAAGCTCCGTCGCGAAGACCCTGGAATCCATGCCGTTACCTTCGCCAAGGCGTGCAACGGAGCAGAATTCCGCACCGTGGCGGCGCTTCCAAGTCACGGCATGGATTCTATGGTCTGCGCGCGTCGCTCCGCTCCTTGCTCCGCCATAGAATGACGACGTTGGAGTCGGCTTCAACCAATCCCAGGCGTTTGCGCTGAGTTCACGGAAATGAACGGAAAATCTTGCGCCGGAACAAACGGCAACCCTTCAAGATCCCTGTGTCTGGGAACTAGCTTAAACGCTCAGGGCTGCAGCTTTGCGCCCGCCCCGCCATTGTCGCCGCCGTCCGAATCGTCGCCTCCGGTGGAATCGTCCGTTCCGTTCGCGCCGTCATCGCCGCTCGAATTGTCGTCCTGTCCCGCGCTGTCGTCCTGGACCTCGTCCGGGCCCTTCAGCATAGCGCCATTGACCGCGACGGACCCATCGGCCTTGGTGTTGATCACCCACTCCAGGCGACCGTCCGGCAACGTCTTGCCGAAGCCCTTGACGGCCAGGGCAAAGGGAAAGGCCTGCGCCATCTGCTCATCGCTCTTGGCGCCTTCCTTCAGGGCATCGACGAGCTTGTCATAGCCGGCGACGTCGATGGTCACGCTCGCATCCGGTTTCTCGCCTGGAAATGTCATCTCGCCTTCCAGCGCGACCTCGATGTCGCCGTTTTTCACCGTGCTGTGCCCGATGACGACCTTGGGATTCTTGGCCTTGAAATCGGCGACCAGAGCCTTGCCGAATTCATCCGGAAGCGGTGGTTCCTTATTGAGATCAAAGGCTTCGATCGCCTTCTTCGCCATCGTATCGAGATCGATATTGGCGCCGCCGAAATTCAGGTCGACGTCGGTTGGCAGCAAGGGGGTGGTCCATTCGGGCAGGGTCTGATGCGGGATCGTCAGCCCCGATGCCTTGATCGTGTAATCGACCTTGCCGTTCTGGGAGACGCCGTCCATGCCGAATGCGGTGCTGAATTGCTTCGCCCCGAACTTGCCGACAGGGCTCTCCACCTCGAAATCCTTGAAGCCGTAATTGCCTTCGATCCTTTGCCAGATCGGCAGCGCGGCCAGCATCAGCGATTTGAGCTCTGCCTGGTTCGCCTTGAGTTTGGCTTCGTCCTCATTCGCCACGGCAAAGGCGAGCAGGTCGAGCAGCGGCTTGGTCCGGACGCCCTTGCCGTTTGCGTCAACGGAAAGTTCCGGCGTTTTCAAGGTAAGCGGAAAATTCATCCCGTTGTCGGCATCGTTGATCTTGATGGTCTCGACGAAGTCCGAGACCTTTTGAGTCGCCGTGAAGTCGACGCCGCCACTGGCGGATTTGGTCGCGACAACGGTGGCGGTGCCGGCGCCGGTCGAGGCATCGGCCTGCTGCTTGGCGTCCCGGGACGTCATTGTCATCCCGGCCAAGGAGCTGGTTGCATTGGTGAAGGCCGCAAGGGCCGGATCGTAGACGCTGGTCAGCTTGCCGTCCTTGATCGTGAATTCCATGCTCTGGCGGCCCTCCGGCCCTTCGAACTCGAATGAGGCGCCCTGCGAGAAATTCGACGAGACGTCCCACGACCCGTCGCTGCGCGGCTTCACCATCAGCGCGTACGGGGCCATGTCGAACTTCAGGAGCTTCTGCTCCGGCACCGCATTGACGAGCGCTTTGATGTCGAGCGCGATCTTGTAGGCGTCGCCCTCCACCGAAACCTTGAGCACGCCCTTGTCGAACGCCTGCTTGCCGAAATAGCGCGCCAGATCGTCGGAAAGCTGCTTGGCGCCTTGATTGTCCACGGTCTGGGCAAAGGCTGGCGCGCTGATTGCGAGGGCAAAGGCAAGTGGCAAAATACGCTTCACGTCGGTTCTCCGTGCTGTCGGAAGACGAAACAATGGTGCTTTTGGTAGGCAAGAAGCGTTACAGCCGCAAGACGTTGACTGTAGGCCAAAAGCGCATCCGGCTAAAGCACCAGCCGCATCAGCGGCCGGCCGGGCTTGCGCTCAACGAGCCTTTCGAAGCCGGCCTTCTCGAACACCCGCGACGAACCGACGAAAAGCCCGATCGAGCGCGAATCGCGCGACAGGTCGATCGGGCAGGCTTCCAGCAGCCTCGCGCCATTCTCCCGGGCGAAGGCGATGCCGCCCTCGACGAGCCGGTGCGAGACGCCGCGGCCCCTCGCTTTGACGCGGATGAAGAAGCAGGAGATCGCCCAGACATCCGGGTCGCCGGCGTCGGCCGGATCGACCGGCGCCGAGCCCCGGCCCTGATTGTTCCATTCGGGCACGTCGGCGCGCGGGCCGACCTGCATCCAGCCGACGGCCTTGCTGTCCTCGAACGCCAGGAGCCCCGGCGGGGGACCTGCCTCGATGCGCGCCTTGATGAGATCCTTATTGCGCTCCTTGTCGCTGGCGCGGCGCTCCGCCGGCGCCAGCCGGAAATGGGTGCACCAGCAGCCATAGCAGGCGCCCTGCTTGCCGAAGAGGTCCTCGAAATCGGCCCAGCGCTCGGGGGTCAGCGGTGCTATGGTCGTGCTCATGCGTTCTCCCCAGGCCAAGCTTGTTGCCGGCCTTGCGCTGTCGTACCATTGCGTTTGTTCTCTTTATGTTCGCAGCGATGGCGGCTCCTGTCAACAATCCCGAACACGGTTTTTGCCGTGACTGCCTGGCGCTCCAGCGCTCGGAGACGCGCCGCTGCGATCGCTGCGGCAGTCCGCGCCTTGTCCGGCACACGGAGCTCTACCGGCTCAAGATCGCGCATATCGATTGCGACGCCTTCTACGCGGCGATCGAAAAGCGCGACAATCCGGCGCTGAAGGACAAGCCGGTCATCATCGGCGGCGGCCGTCGCGGCGTCGTCTCCACCGCCTGCTATATCGCCCGGATTCAGGGCGTTCGCTCGGCCATGCCGATGTTCAAGGCGCTGGAACTCTGCCCGGAAGCGGCGGTGATTCCGCCCAACATGGAAAAATATGTCGGTGTCGGCCGCCAGGTGCGGGCGCTGATGCTGGCGCTGACGCCGCAGGTCGAGCCGCTGTCGATCGACGAGGCCTTTCTCGACCTCGCCGGCACCGAGCGGCTGCATGGCATGCCGCCGGCGCTGGTGCTGGCGCGCTTCGCGCAGACGGTGGAAAAGGAACTCGGCATCACCGTCTCGGCGGGCCTTTCCTACTGCAAGTTCCTGGCCAAGATCGCCTCGGATTTCCGCAAGCCGCGCGGCTTTTCCGTGATCGGCGAAGCGGAGGCGCCGAGCTTTCTCGCCGCACAGCCAGTGACGCTGATCTGGGGCGTGGGCAAGGCTTTGGCCGCGACGCTGGAGCGCGACGGCATCCGCATGATCGCGCAATTGCAGCGCATGGAGCGCGGCGACCTGATGCGCCGTTATGGCGTCATGGGCGACCGGCTCTACCGGCTCTCGCGCGGCGAGGACGACCGCCCGGTCGACCCCGGCGGCGACGCCAAGAGCGTGTCGGCCGAAACCACTTTCGATAATGATATCGGCGCCCTGTCGGAACTGGTGCCGGTGCTGCGCGGCCTGTCGGAAAAGGTCTCGGCCCGGCTGAAGAAATCCGGCATTGCGGGGCGCACCGTGGTGCTGAAGCTGAAGACGCAGGATTTCAAGCTTCGCACCCGCAACCGCCAGCTCGGCGATCCGACGCGCCTTGCCGACCGCATCTTCCAGACCGGCCTCGACCTGTTGCGCCGCGAAGCCGACGGCACGAAGTTCCGCCTGCTCGGCATCGGCGTCAGCGATCTCTCCAATGACGACAAGGCCGACCCGCCCGACCTGGTCGACATCCAGTCGCGCAAGCGCGCGCTGGCCGAAGGCGCGATGGACACGTTGCGCGACAAGTTCGGCAGGAAAGCCGTCGAGACCGGCTATACATTCGGCAAGGGCCGCGCCGCCAATCCGCCCGAGCCGCTGGAGGATTGAGGTTTCGAGCAATTCCAGGAAAAGTGTGAGCGGTTTTCCGTCCGGAATTGCGTCAAAGCAAAGGTCAGTTGCGCTTCAGATCGATCCGGCTGGTCACCACCATCTTGCCGGTGGCCGGATCCATGTCGGTCACCGTCATGCGCATATTGTCCGGCCCGATCTTTTCAACCGTCAGCTCCGCGTCGCGGTCGCCATTGACGACTTTCGCCCAATGGATGTCGAGGTCGATCGCATCGCCCTTGCGGCTTCCGTTGAGCCCGGCGGGTCCGCTGCGCGAGCCGATATAGGTGCCGGTGTAGCTCGCCCCGCTGACCTTCAGGTCGGCGCGGATCTCGCGCGACATGATCAGCAGTGCGCGGCAGGTGCCATCAAGCGACAGCGAGTCCGCCGTCGCGTCCGAGGTGAAGGTGCAGTTGATGTTCATCACCGGCGTGTTCGTCCTGATCCTGAGCGTTCCCTTGCCGGAAAACTCACCCTGCAGCGTACGCAGGAAGGCCGCCTCATCGGCATGCGCGCCGGTCGCGCACAAAAGACAGGCGGCGGCCAGCAAGGCGGCGGTCGATTTCATCAAGATGTTCCCCTCTCGCGATCACTAGTACCATTCCAGGAAGAGTTTGAAACGGTTTGGCCGGCTCCTGCCGACGGAAGGCATGGGCTTAACGGATGCCCAGGCGTCAGGTTCCGCCGCGGCGATGACTGTTTTTTGACACGAATCCCTGGCCCAGTGGAATGACGCCGCTAACGGTTGCAGCCCAGGTCTGGGCTTGCGAGATAGAGGCCCAAATGGCACCCGCTCCCTCGATCCCCAAAGCCGCATTCTGGATGGCGCTGTCAATCGCCTCCTTCCTGGCGATGACCGTCGCCGGCCGCGCCACGACCAGCGATCTCAACGTCTTCCAGGTGCTGGAGCTGCGCTCGGTGATCGGTTTCTTCATCCTGCTGCCGCTGGTGATGACAAGCGGCGGTTTCCCGGCGATGCTCACGCAACGCCCGTTCACGCATATCGCCCGCAATGTCATCCACTATACCGGCCAGGCGGCGTGGCTCTATGCGCTGACGCTGATACCGCTCGCCGTGCTGATTTCCATTGAATTCACCACACCGATCTGGACGGCGGTTTTCGCGGTCGGTTTTCTTGGCGAACGGCTCTCCAAGCCCAGGCTGACGGCTATCGTGCTCGGCCTGATCGGGGTGATCATCATCGTGCGTCCAGGCGTCAGCTCGGTCAACCCGGGGCAGCTCATCGTGCTGGGCGCCGCGGTCTGCTTCGGCTGTTCGGTGGTCATGGTGAAATCGCTGACGAGGACAGACAGCGTCGTGCGCATTATCTTCTGGATGCTGATCATCCAGTCGGTGCTCGGCCTGCTGCCCGCGCTCTACGAGTGGCGCAACCCGCCGCTCGCGCTTTGGCCATGGATCGTGGTGATCGCTTTCACAGGCATGTCGTCACACTTCTGCATGGCGCGCGCACTGGCCTATGCGGACGCCACCCTCATCTCGCCGATGGATTTCCTGCGCGTACCGCTGTCGGCGTTTGTCGGCTGGCTGCTCTATCACGAACAGATCGACATCTTCACCGCCGGCGGCGCGGCGCTGATTCTGGCCGGCAACCTGCTCAATTTGCAGCGTAAGACGCCGAAGGAGGCCGAAGTCGCCCCCCCTAATTGGCCAACGTCCGTCATACCGGCGTCGTCAGGCCGCCGATTGGATGACGCTCGGCTCAGTCATAGACGCCTTCAAACAGAAGATCGTTGTCGCTACCGGGTTTGAAACGTCCGGCATAGAAACCGGTAGGCAACAGCAAAGCCTCGCCTGCTGGGTCGTGCAAGGTCACGGTCTTTGGTCCGGGCGAAAGTTGAAGTGGCGGTGCAAGCACCTTGCCGTCGACGTCGACCTGCCCCGACAGCTGAGTGCCATCTTTGTTGTAAAGCGCATAGCTTCCAGCGATCGGAACGTCGAAAATCTTGCGCTCGCCGGGCTGAAGGCGGACGCCCGCTATCCTGAGATTCGGCGCGATCCTGACATAACCGTTCAAGATTAGAGGCGCGACCACCGGATAGATATAGTCCATCCTGTAAGACCAGAGGATCAGCTTCGGCGGGGACTTGCTCAAGACACTATACGCTTCGGAGCGGCCGCTTTCCCGCAAGGTCTTGAGCACATAATGCTTGTCGAGCCACAAGGTTGTCGGCTCCATCCGGTTGGGCAGCATTCCTATGCCGTCGAAATACCGTTCGTCCGATGCAAGCAATGACTCCGCGCGCGCCACCAGCTCGAGTTGGGCGGCATTGTCGATGCGAAGGTAGAGCAGGTTGACGACGAAGCTCATGGCAATGGCGGCGGCCAACGCCGCCCATGCGATGCGCAGGTAAAGCACACGGGTCGCGAGGCCGTCGAGCATTGTCAGCGACCAAAGCGACATGAACGGCAACGCCATGATGAAGACATAAGGCCACGGCTGGTCGTGCGCGAAGACCAGCACCGTGATGACGACGGAGAAGATCAGCGCAATGCGCCTTCGTTCGTCCAACTTCATGATCTGCGTTAGGGACAGAGCCATGCCGGCGAAGCAGAGGACGTAAAGAACATAATTGCGCGCAAGCGTCTGCAATACATAGCGCCTCAGCCCTCCATAGTCACCACCCCCGCGCCCCGCGATCTCGATCGGGCCGAATATGAGGTTCCTAGCAATCGGAATGGGGTCGGCGCCGCCAAAGATGAAGCAGTAGGCAATTATCGGAATAGTCCAACCTGAAACGAGCCATGCGCCGCGCACGACACCTGCCGTGTAGCGTCTCATCAAAGCCGCGTCGGCGACCAGACCGAGCCCGAGTGCCAGGTTGAAATAAATTGATTTCTGCGTCGCGAGGAATGCCAGGCCGCTGAGGACGCCAGCGGCGACGAGCTGCCATCCCTTCAATTCACGCGCCCGCAGGACGACCAGCAGCGCCGCCACGGCGAAGAACACCGCCAGCGGTTCGGCGATGGTGCGAAAAATGCGCTCCATGAAATTCGAGAAGCACAGGAGGATGAGGACGATGATCAAAGCCCGGTTCCGGTCCTCCCCGAGCGCGCGAGCGCAGGCATAGACCATGGCCACGGTCGCGCATGCCAGCAGGGCGGTTTGGATGCGGCCGACAAGCAGGATCGACGTGGCATCCCAGCCGATTAGGTGGGCGATCTCGTAGAAGATCGCATAACCGACCGCCTTGGGATGCCAGATCGTATCGAAAAGGCCGTCAGAGAAATATTTTGCCCATCCGAGCTGGACGAATTCGTCCATGACGAAGCGAGCGTTCCAAGCCAAGGTGAAAAGCAAAATGATCTTGAGCGCGATCAGGACGCCCAGAAAAATCATTGCCTTGCGCCGCCCGAGACCGAATAGCTCGGTTGATCTGTGTGTAAGTGCTTGCGTGTCCAAGATACCACCAAAACCCTGGCTCAGACAGGGCCACCCGCATACCGCCGACTGCGCCCCCCGATCGCTACCGCCCCGCCCGCGACCGGCGAATTTGAAGAGGGCAACTCCATCTCGGCGTTAAAGTGGTTACTTGCCCGAACACCGTGCCGAACCGCGTTGCGTTATCTTGGTCGCTCATGTGGATCGTGGGTTCTTACCGAGTCCGCCCGTTTAGCTTGTATCGACTTGACTTTAGCAACTGTTAGCCTTCGCCTGTTAAGAAATGCCTATATACATGCATGGTAACCTGCTCTCCCAAATAACGTGGAGACTTGAAAGGACAGCGCGTGCTGCAATCCAAATTCACGTCGGGCCTTGTCTGCCCAACCTGCTATGCAGAGCTCGCGGCCGGCCCAACTACCCTAACATGCAAGTCTTGCTCCACCATCTATCCCATACGACAGGGCATTCCGTTCTTTGTCGAGCCACCGGCGAGGCAAGGCTTCGACGCCAGCTTCCATGAAGAGGTGTATGCCGGCACCAGCACCCGCGCCCGCCTCTACAATTCGCTGAAACGACTCGTCACAAGCGAGTATTCACCGCATGACACACTGAACTCGTTTCTAGCGTCGGTGCCTGAACATGCCATGGTCATTGAGTTCGGCTCCGGCGCTCGGCGCATCCGCTCGGACGTGCTCAATATAGACTTGTTCCCCGCACCGAATGTCGATCTCGTCGCGAATATCGAGCACACCCCCCTTTCGAGCAACTCGGTCGACTACGTCATTCTGGATAGCGTGATCGAGCATGTTCCCAATCCCGCTGCGGTGGTCGATGAAGTGCTGCGCGTCCTGAGGCCAGGAGGCAAGCTGCTGTGCATCAATCCGTTCCTGTTTCCGTATCATGGCTACCCCGCTCATTACTGCAACTTCACGAAGGACGGGATCGAGCAGCTTCTTCGGCGGTTTGGAAGCATTGAGGTTCAGACGCATCAGGGACCGACGACCGCTATCGTCAACATCCTTTCCGAGTACGTTGGGGTGATTGTGGGTCGGGAGAGTCGGACCCGCTACATGTTGGCGAAAGGCGCTGTGTTGACGCTAACATTCCCGCTCAAGTTCATCGACAAATTGCTTGTCGATCGCCCGGAGAGTCATCGGATCGCTAGTATGCTCAGCACCATTGCGATCAAATAATTCGACTGGCGTGTAAGTCCGCACGCATCGCGTCTAACACCCGCGGCACAGGCCGAGAGGCGGTGGCATTGATCGCGGGGTAATCGGTTTAGAGACTACCAAGTCAACACTTCGCAATAGTTCGGCCAGTCCGGCAAAGCCGATACCCTCTGTGCTTTCGGAAAATACCGTCGCGCCATGACTGCAAAGTCCGAGCGTGAAAACAGCACGACATGCTTGTCTCCGGTTATGTGTCGGTCCGCAAGAAGCGACAACGAAGCGCGCACGCCACCCGGCTCAATGTCCTTCAATATGATCTTCCGGCAAGCCCAGCGTTCGCAGCTGTTGGCCAGCGACTTGAAGAACGCGCCGCGTTGATCGACTGGCACATGATGGATGACGTCGGAAATTGTCACGGCATCGTAAAGCCCGGTTACGGTGGCGAGATCAGTCGCAGGCAGAAGTTCAACCCTCGCCCGATTTACGTCGCTTAAGAATGTGCCGATTGAAGGAGCCAGATCGCACATCGTAACCGCCAGGTCAGGGCGTCGATTTAGGAGCCGCTCGATAAGCGCGCCATCGCCGCCGCCAATATCCAATATCTTCGCGCCGTTCGGCAATTCGCGATCAAGAAAATCGGCAATGAGGTTGAGATTGACGAACACACGACGATAGACATTGCCAAGCGGCTCAAAATGGCGACCAAGAACCTTACGTGCAACCTGACCTGGTGCCAGCATTCTTACTCCTCGTTTCTCAAGCGGACGGCTGATGTCAGCAGATAGAGACGCGGTAAGATGGCCCAGTGCGCAGCGGCAAAGTTCCAGACGAATAGGGCGATAGTGGCGATTGGAGTGGCAACCGCAACACTAAGACCGAAGCCGGAACACAGGACAACCATCATGGCCACCGAGATTGGATAAGCCGCCACTACGCCTCCTACGAAACGCGTGAATGCATTCAAGCGAAGTGGCTGGGCAAAGGTGAACCGGCTGTGCAATGCGTATCCGATCGGCGTTACAGTCACGAACGAAACCAGGATGCCCAGCAGGTAGTGTCCCCCCAAGCGATCGACCGCAATCATGATGGCGTTATGCGCAATGGCGCATATCAGCCCCACCAGCGTGTATCGCCACCCTCGTTCCACAAGCGGTCTTCTGCGGGGACCCGCGCCCTGCTCATCCTTGGGCATAGCTGGACCAGACATTGGCGTCAGAAAGCCCCTGTCAGTTTCGCCCGAAGCCGACAAATGACACGCTCCCACAAGCGCGAGTCACGCAAATAGCGCCTCATGCCGCCCGGTCCGAGCGAGAATACAACACGCGCCGCGCGCACCAGTGCCTTCAAGTCACCGCCCGATGCAGCGGCCAGCGAGACATTGACGCTGATCGATGCCCGGGCAGTAGGTTCAACCAGGCGCCGGCTGCTAGCCGGAAGCTGGGGAAGATGGCGTTCCATGACAATTTGCATTTGCGACCGGAACTCGCTGACGTCACGGGACCCGGTTACAGTAAGCGAACTGCCGTGAACCCGAAAGGCCGTCGTGACCTCGTCGTGATAAACGACTGGACCGGTACTGGCGAGTTTCGCCCAGATGTCCCAATCCGCCGTATACCAGAGTTTCTCATCCATGCCCCCGCACACCAGCCATGCGGTTCGGCGAAATATCGGAGCGGGCACAGAGACAAAGTTTTGCACAAGCAGCCGCTCCAACAAGAATTGAGCTCCGAGCACCTTGTCGGCCGGCAAAGGGCAGTTCCAGCGTCCAACTCGGTGTCCGTAGCGGTCAATGATGGCGGTCGGAGCCAAATGAAGCGCGACTTCGGGCGAGCCATCGAGCCAGCGGCGGGCGGCCTCGACGCGCCCGGGCAGCCACAGATCGTCTTGGTGAAGGATGCAGACGTGATCAGCGGTCGCTAGCTCGACGCCCAAGTTGGTCTTCGTCTGCCAGGGCGTGAGGTCTCGTCGCTGAAGCAGCCGGAGCGGTATTCGGTGGTCAAATCGCTCGACGATGGCAGCCGTAGCGCTCGTCGGGGTGCTGTCGATGACGATTATTTCCAGATTGCCGGCCGGCTCGGCAACCAGCGAGTCAAGTGTTGCTTCAATCCATGCCGCACCTTCGTGCACCGGCATGACCACCGACAGGAATGGCTTTTCGTCCACTGAGCCATCTGTTCGAGCCTCAGTTTGGGCGCCAGCCGAACCGTCAAATCGCACGCCTGTCACCCAGATTATCAAGCAGCAGCTTGAGCACGAAGCCGGACAGCACCATGGACATACCTGCCACGCAGACAGTGGTGGTGACAAAGGTCAGGTGCACCGACTGCTCCATCGGGCCACCGACAAATATCCAGTGCAGCGCCAGCAGCGCGTCTGCGACAAAGCCGACCACCGCCAGCGCACCGCCGGAAAAAACCAGCCATTCCAACGGGCTGCCACGCATCAGCCAGGGCACGACTCGGCCCCCGTGGACTGGCTGATAGATAGCGATTGCCACCTTGGCCAGCATACCGAACAAAATCGCCGAAAGGCCTATCAGCGTCGCCATGGAGGAAAGCGCGACGAAGTGAATTCCGAAATACCAGCCACCGATCCGCACAGGCCCGGCTGCGAGGACCGACAGCCCGGCAATACCGGCTACCAGCAAGGTCGCCCCCGGTATGAGGTACATGGTGTCGGGCGCATGGGCCACGATCAGCCGCAGGTGCCTCCAGCCGTCGCGGAACGAGCGCAGGTGAGGTGGGCGGCCGCGCTTGTCCGGATAAAGCTTGATCGGCACCTCGCGGATCACCAGGCCCGCGCGATGGGCGTTGATGACCATCTCCGAGGCGAATTCCATCCCGGGCGAGCGCGCGCCTATCCTGCGGAACGCTTCGCGGGTAAACCCGCGCATGCCGCAATGGAAATCATGTATCGGAGAGTGGTGGAGCCAGCGGGCAATCGTCGAAAGGACAGGATTGCCGAGATACCGGTGCAGCGGCGGCATGGCCCCAGGCTCGATACCGCCCGCAAAGCGATCGCCCATCACCAGATCAGCCCCCTCCTCCAAGGCGGCGATAAAATCGCCGAGGCTGCTCCAGTCGTAAGAGTCGTCGGCATCGGCCATGATGAGATACGCACCTTGAGCGGATTCAGCCGCCGCGCTGATCGCCGCACCATATCCCTTGACCCGTTGGTGCACGACACGCGCGCCGAGGGCCTCGGCGATCTCAACCGACCGGTCACTCGACCCGTTGTCCCCTACGACGACCTCGCCCTTGATGCCCCGCTTCGCAAAAACGTCGAAGGCCTTGCGGATGCAGATGCCAAGCGTACGCTCTTCGTTCAGGCAGGGGATAATAGCCGACACCAGAGGTGGCTCCGCCTCATCCGCGCGCTGCCCGTCGCGATCCGTCTGGATCGTCTGGAAATCCAACCTGTCGACCATGATCCCCGCCCCGGCCCAATCGTCAATCTTCCCGGCGACACAAACATGCGCCCCGCCGCCTGTTCGCAACACTAAAACAAGTTAGCTAACAATAATATACCAGTCGCGCCGCTGTCGTAGTTGAGGTAAATGCAGCGTATTGGCGGGAATTTGATCCCGCGCTACATGCGACGACTGTCGGCTAAACCAACTCCACCTCGACCACGCCCGGCACCGCGCGCATTGCCGACGCCACTTGCGGCGAGATGCGGTAGCGGTTGGGCAGTTCGATCTCGACCTCGCCCTGTCCTGCATCCTTGATCAGCACGAAGCTCACCTGCCCTTCGCCCTTGACCGAAAGCTGGTTGGCGAGCGTGCCGAGGGGTGCTGCGTCACGCACGAAGATGCGCAGCGCCTTCTGGATGCGGCTGGCTTCGTCCTCCAGCGACTGCACGGTCTGGATGCGCAGATTGATGCCCTCCGGCCGGTCCTCCGCCGAAACGGTGATCACCACCGAGCGGCCCGGCTCCAGCATGTCGCGATACTGCGCCAGCCCTTCGGAAAACAGCACCGCCTCATACTGGCCGGTCGTGTCGGAGAACTGCACGACGCCCATCTTGTTGCCGGTGCGGGTCTTGCGCTCCTGCTTGGTGGTGACGGTGCCGGCGAGCCGCCCGGCGGCCGCGCCCCGTTTGACCGCGGCCGAGAATTCTCCCCAGTTCTGCACGCGCATCTTCTGGAGCGCTGCCTTGTACTCGTCCAGCGGATGCGCGGAGAGATAGAAGCCCACCACCTGGAACTCGCGGTGCAGCCGGTCCGCGGCAAGCCACGGATCGGTCGCCGGCAGGTTGAGCGCCTGCGACTGGCTGCCGAGCGATGCGCCGAAAATGTCGGCCTGGCCGGAGATGGCGTTCTGCTGCGCCAGCGAGGCCAAGCCCATCATGCGCTCGACGCCGGCCATCATCTGGGCGCGGTCGTGGCCGAAGCAATCCAGCGCGCCGGCCATGATCAGGCT
>NZ_RZRY01000520.1:0-4561 GCF_003998035.1 Mesorhizobium sp. M2A.F.Ca.ET.039.01.1.1
CTGAGACAGCACAGGCGCTCGGCCAAGCGATCGTCGATGCGCTGATGGAGGCGTTCGACGGCCTCGCCGGCGACGAATGAACCACGGCTTGGCCGGCACGACTGGCCGCGCCAACGGAAACGACGGCTGGTATGTGCGCTCCCAAATTCATCCTGCCATCATGATTTCAGACTGCGCTGAACCCGCCTCGGCGTATCGCGAAAGGCAACAAGACCGTCCACGTCGAGCGGCTATGCGACAAGCATATCGCTCGCCCGGCGAGTTGGCCGCGCTCGACGGCAATTTCACCGCCTTCTGGAACCGGCACCGATCGGCCGTCCAAAAAATCGCCGAATGGCGCGGAACGAGCGTCATTGTCTTCGCCCCCACCGGCCGCGGCGTCGCCGACTTCGTCCAGATCTCGCTCGGCCGCGAGATCGAATAGCTGGCTCGGTCGGTCGTCGATTCCGACTGCCGTCTCTACAGCGCCGACGATCTGTTCGGCCCGGCCTGGGTGCGGCGTGAATTTGTAACCGACGCGCCCCGTGCTTGCTGGACCCGTCTACCGGCTGCGCGGCCGCCTAGCGCGCGGACCCGCATCGAAGCAGAGCAGTGACAGGCGCAACGACCTGAGCTTGAGGCCCGTGTCATCCGCGAGGTCAGGCCCGAGGGCGCTCATGATTGTCGATTTCGTGTCGCGCGAAGACCGTTTTTTTGCGGACTAGGACCGGTCGAGTGCATCTGTCGAACAATTTTTTGCCCATTTGGCTTTTGATACGCCACGAATTGGAGCATCGCGGCCGGCGCGAGGTCGGTCCTTATTCTGCGGCCGCTCAAAATGCCCCACCAGAAGCTGCTGTTGGAAGAGGGCGCTTTGGTGCACCTCCTGATGGAGGGACCGAGGCGGTCCACGCCGAGATTGGCCTGCCCTTCGCCGGGTTCTTTCTGGTGACGCATGGGCACTCCGTCGATCCGGGGGTCGGTGATGCAATCGCTGAAGGCCTGCGCCAAGGACGGGTGCGTTTGCGCGATCGAGACGCCGCCGTGTTGCTCGCCTCGGCCGACCGGCGCTATCTGATCTAAGCTTGGACCGATGCGCATCTGCCAAAGGCAGTAATCGACGAAAACTGCGCGTGCGGAGGCGTTCGATGCTGCGCTCCCATTCGACCAAGCGCGATTTTCTGGCCTAGATCCTCAGAGACGAGGATATCGCCAACACTGCGCCGGGGAGCAGATCTTTTTTATTCAACCGCCGCTCCGACGCCACGTCAGGTGGATCCTTGATGGCAAATGCGCGGTGTCACGTGAGTCGACTTCCAGCAGCCAAGTTGACTGCAGTCAACTGAGGGCGGGCGACATCTCTGTTAACCTTCCGTTAGTATTAAATCTGTTGCCGGACCGAAAGAATCAGGGCTACATGCGGTTAGTAGGCCGTATCGGCTTTAGAAACGCATGTGCGGAAAAATTCGATGAATATGATGATCCGGGAAGAGATTGCAGAAGTCGATCTGTTAATCACGCAGCAGGCCAATGACCTCTCCGCAATGCTTCACGAGCATCGGCTCGAAATGTTCCCGCCGAATGCACAGAAAACCTTGCGACCGTTCCAGTTGTCGGAGGCTGCGCAATATCTCAATGTGACGAGCGGTTATCTCAAGAATTTGTCTCTCGAAGGCAAGGGGCCGCTGCCGATGGTAACGCCGTCCGGCCGCCGTTCATACACGGCCGTGCAGCTACTGGAGATGCGCCAGTATTTGGATAGAAACAGCCGGGCGGCCGCGAAGTACGTTCCGCACCGTCGAAACACGGAACACCTGCAGATAATTGCAGTCGTCAATTTCAAGGGGGGCTCCGCAAAAACCACGACGGCAGCCCACCTGGCGCAGCATCTCGCACTAACTGGGCACCGAGTTCTAGCCATCGACCTTGATCCGCAGGCCTCGTTATCCGCCCTGCACGGCTTTCAGCCGGAGGTCGATCACAACGAATCCCTCTACGAAGCCCTACGCTATGACGACGAAAGAAAGCCGCTGTCGGCGCTAGTTCAGAAGACAAACTTCCCCGATCTCGACATCGTGCCGGCAAATCTTGAGCTGCAGGAATTCGAATACGATACCCCCCTCGCCCTCGCTCAAAAGGACGGCTCCATGGGCCGCATCTTTTTCGGACGTCTCGATGAGGCCTTGGCTGACGTTGCAGACCAGTACGATGTAGTCATCATCGATTGCCCACCTCAGCTTGGCTATTTGACACTGACCGCGCTCTCTTCATCAACCGGCATCCTGATCACCGTGCATCCACAGATGCTTGATGTGATGTCAATGTGCCAGTTCTTGTTGATGATGGGTGAGGTAATGGGCACCCTGAAGAGGGCAGGAGCCAACATGCGGCTCGACTGGCTTCGTTACCTTGTTACCCGCTACGAGCCTACTGACGGCCCCCAGAGCCAAATGGTCGCCTTCATGCGATCGCTGTTCAAGCAGCATGTCCTCGTCAACGAGATGCTGAAAAGTACCGCGATCTCGGATGCAGGGATAACCAAGCAGACGCTCTACGAGGTCGAACGCTCCCAATTCACACGGTCAACGTACGACCGCGCAATAGAATCGGTGCATCGCGTCAACTCCGAGATCACAGAGTTGATCCACAAGGCATGGGGGCGCTGATGTCCAGAAAGAACCTCCTGACCTCATTCACGGAGCGAAAGTTGACCGCAGTCAACTCAGATCCGGTGAGTGATCTGCCCCCAGCAGTGGAGCGAAACCGCAGCCGTGGTGCTTTCGGGGCCATAACGAGGTCGATAGATGAGCTCGCCGAGAAGGCTCAGGCGGCAAAGGAGATTGAATCCCGGCTCCTTGAAGGCGCTACAGTCATCGAACTCGATCCTAATATGAT
Source organism: Mesorhizobium sp. M2A.F.Ca.ET.039.01.1.1 (assembly GCF_003998035.1). Lineage (NCBI taxonomy): Bacteria > Pseudomonadati > Pseudomonadota > Alphaproteobacteria > Hyphomicrobiales > Phyllobacteriaceae > Mesorhizobium > Mesorhizobium sp. M2A.F.Ca.ET.039.01.1.1. Next base: position 2,875 of record NZ_RZRY01000520.1, read on the forward strand.
CGACATCTCGTTCGTTTCAGATCGCATAGGTGATGATAAGGAGACCTTTGAGGAGCTGGTAGAAGCCATCCGGCAGAGAGGGCAGGATAGCCCAATCCTAGTGCGTCCACATCCCGGCGTGATCGGCCGTTACATGACTGTATTCGGCCACCGACGCGCGCGGGCGGCTAAAATGCTCGGGAGACCGGTGAAGGCGGTCGTCAAGGAACTGGACGATAGGGACCATGTGATCGCCCAAGGGCAGGAAAACAGCGCCCGAGCTGATCTCTCATTCATTGAGAAGGCCGTTTTTGCTGGCAACCTCGAGCGCAAAGGCTACGACCGCGAAATCATCATGGCAGCGTTATCGGTCGACAAAACCGTTGTCTCGAAGATGATTTCTGTCACTAAGGACATTCCGCCTGAAATCATCACCGCCATCGGCGCCGCCAAAAACAGCGGCCGAGACCGTTGGTACGATCTTGCCAAAAAACTCAGGGAGGGGGGAGTTGCCGTCAAGGAGCTGATGGCCTCCGACGATTTCAAAGCAGCCACAAGCGACGAGCGATTGGAAATGCTGGCCCAACATTTGGCGGGAAAACCCCCAGGCAAGATTCCTGCACCCACTCGGAGAGAGCCGATCAAATCTTGGGCGCCGACGGATAGATCAGTTAGCGTTACCCTGAAGAAGTCCGCGAAAAAGGCCATCGTCACCCTTGAGGCCGCGGACGGGTCGCGTTTCGCTGAGTTCATCACCGGACAACTGGATGACCTCTATTTGGCGTTCCGGATGTCTACCAAGGAAGCAACGGGAGACTGAAACCGCAAAAGAAAAAGGCCCCCGAACGTCACCGTCGCGGAAGCCCTTCTCATCCTTAAGCAAGCTGAGAATCACATTTTCGCGAATCACTGTCAAGAGTCTTTGGCGTCGTTTTGGCGAGCAGATTTCTTTTGCCTAATTGAAGGCGAAGGAAGAAATGGAGACGGGTATTGCAACGACGCCCTTCGGGCGGCGGCCGATGTCGCTTGCCATGCTGGCGGCGCAAAACGAGTCACGTGAGATCCCCAAGGGCAGGGTCGTCGACAAGTGGCAGATCTACCGAAACCTCTGCGAGGGCAAGAGCATCGTCGGCATCGGCGATCGTGCTCTGGCCGTCCTGAATGCGTTGCTATCTTTCTATCCTGACAGTGAGCTGAGTGAGGAGAACGGTCTCATCGTCTTTCCCTCGAACGCACAGCTGTCGCTCAGGGCGCACGGTATGCCCGATGCCACACTCAGGCGGCACCTGGCGGCCCTTGTGGACTGCGGGCTGATCATCCGGCGGGATAGCCCGAACGGCAAGCGTTACGCGCGGAAGGGCAGGGGAGGGGGGATCGAGGAAGCCTTTGGCTTTTCCCTGGTGCCGCTGCTGGCCCGGGCTTATGAGTTCGAGGCGGCGGCCGAGCGTGTTCGCGCCGACAACAGGGCGCTCAGGCTTATGCGCGAGCGGATTACCTTGCACCGGCGTGACATCCACAAGCTCATCGAGGCGGCCTCTGACGAAGATGTCCCGGGCGATTGGGGAGGCCTTTGGAAACGTTTCCGCCAGGTTGTCGAGGCAATTCCGCGCCGAACCTGCATTGCCGAGCTCGAGCCTATCGCTGCCAAGCTGGCCTCCTTGCGTGATGATGTGGATAAGCTGCTGGAAACTCATATGAAATCCACGAA
>NZ_RZRY01000521.1:0-4560 GCF_003998035.1 Mesorhizobium sp. M2A.F.Ca.ET.039.01.1.1
GCTGAATGCCGCCGCGCAGGATCACATGGCAATCCTCATTGCCCGTGGTGGCCGCGATCGCACTGCGGCCGCCCTTGGTCACCGCCATGAAATGATGCGGCTGGGCTGCCGACTTCACCGCTTCGCCGGCGATCCTGAGATTGCCGTCGGTGCCATTCTTGAAGCCAACCGGGCAGGAGAGGCCCGATGCCAGCTCGCGATGGATCTGGCTTTCGGTCGTGCGCGCGCCGATGGCGCCCCAGGCGACGAGGTCGGCGATGTATTGTGGGATGGTCATGTCGAGGAACTCGGTCGCCGCCGGCAGGCCGAGATTGTTGACGGCCGACAGCACGTTGCGCGCCATGCGCAAGCCCTTCTCGATGTTGAAGCTGCCGTCGAGATCGGGATCGTTGATCAGCCCCTTCCAGCCGAGCGTGGTGCGCGGCTTCTCGAAATAGACGCGCATGACGATCTCGAGCCGGTCGGCCAGGGTCTCGCGCAGCGCCGCCAGACGGCTGGCATAGTCAACGGCCGCGACCGGATCGTGGATGGAACAAGGGCCGACGATGACAAGCAGTCGATCGTCGGCCCCGGTCAGGATCGAATGAATGGTGTTGCGCGAGGCGGCAACGGTGCGCGTCGCGGTGAGCGAGCGCGGTATCTCGCGCATCACCTCGTCCGGCGTGCTCAAGGCTCTGATTTCGGTGACCCGAAGGTCGTCTGTGGTGGTCAACACGGCTTTCTGCTCCTGATTTAGGAGACCTGCCGGCTTGAAACAAAAAAGCCGCCAGGTCTGGCGGCTTGTCGGATTTTGATCTGGAGTTTTTCAGATCGAGCGCAATCCTCCCGCCGCCAGCGAGCTACCGTAGCTAAAGTACCAAAACGAGGCGGTCAGGTGGATCATGCGGCTCATATAGTCGATGCGAGGGCGGTTGTCACTACTCCCCAATCACGCCGGCTATGTTCTGATCATAATCGACGAGGGAGCCGGTCATGACGCCGGCCTGAGGGCTCAGCATATAGGTGATCAGCCGGGCTAGCTGCGCCGGCTTGACCAGCTGGCCCATCGGCTGCGCTGCCTCTGCCTTCTCCAGCCAGTCATCCGACGCTCCGTGCCATTTCTTCTGCACGATCGCCTCGCCCTCGGTGTCCATCCATCCCGGCAGCACGGCGTTGCAGCGGATGCGGTTCTTCCGGTAGGCGCTGGCGACATTCTTGGTCAGCGTCATCAGCGCACCTTTGCTGGTCGAATAGGGCGTGAGGAAGGACTGGCCGGCATGCGCCGACATCGACAGCACGTTGACGATCGAGCCGGGCGCCTTGCGCTCCAGCAGATGCGCGACAAGGCCCTGCATCAGGAAGAAGGGGCCGCGGACATTGGTGTCGAAGATCTGGTTGAAGAGTTCTTCGGTGGTCTCCACTAACGACCCCCGCGCGGACGTGGCGGCGGCGTTGACCAGCGCGTTCAAGGTTCCGAAATGCTCAAGCGCCGTCGCGACCGCGCGCTTGCAGTCGGCGACCTTGGCGACATCGGCGCTGATGAAGATGGCGTCGACGCCGTTTTTCTTCAGCACTGCCACCGCCTTGTCGCCCTTTTCCTGCGAGCGGCCGATCAGCGCGAGCGCGCGGCAGCCCTCGTCTGCAAGCGCTTCCGCGACGGCGAAGCCGATGCCCTGCGCGCCGCCGGTGACGATGGCGCGTGTTTCTGAATTGCGACCGGCCAAACCGCTCATCGCTGTGCTCCTGTGTTTTGAATGACCAATGGATTTTCGAGATTCATTGACGTTCCGTTCGGTTTCCCGGTGCCTTGGCCCACGTTGATAACTTGGCCGAAGCGGCCCGACTTCGTCATCCTAGGGCGAAGCAGGAGCGTAGCTCCGTTGCGGAGACCCTAGGATCCATGCCGTGACCCCGGCCGAAGAAAGCGGCGGAGCAGAATTTCTGGACCGTTGCACACCGCTCCGATGTAACGGCATGGATCCTCGGGTATGCGCGCGTCGCTTCGCTCCTTGCTCCGCCCGTGGATGACGACGCGATGGATGTTCCGGCTAATCGCCACCCTTGCAGACCAACAAACCGACCATCCTTCAAAGCGTTCGCCCAACCGGACTAATCGACGCGGACGGTCTTCCCCGTTTTCGCCGACTCCAAAGCCGCGTCGGCCAGCTTCAGCGCGATCAGTCCGTCCTTGCCGCTCGGCGCCGCCTTCTTGCCGGCAGTCGCCGCGGCGATGAAGGAGGCGATCTCATTGGCATAGGCATCGATGTAGCGGGTCATGAAGAAGTCGTGTAGCGGCGGGCGGGTGTAGCCCTTGTCGTTGGCGAGCTCGATCGAGACCGGCCGCTGGTTCTCGGCGGCGACCATGCCTTTCGAGCCATGCACCTCGATGCGCTGGTCATAGCCATAGGTGGCGCGGCGTGAGTTGGAAATGACGGCCTGCCTGCCGGACGCGGTTTCGAGGATGACGCTGACCGAATCGAAATCGCCGGCTTCGCCGATCTTCTTGTCGACCAGCACCGAGGCGTGGGCGCTGACCGCGACCGGCTCCTCGCCGAGCAGGAAGCGCGCCATGTCGAAATCGTGGATGGTCATGTCGCGGAAAATGCCGCCGGAGCGGGCGATGTAATCGAGCGGCGGAGCGCCCGGATCGCGGGACGTGATGGTGACCATCTCGACCGTGCCGATGGCGCCGTCGTCGATCGCCTTGCGCACGGCGGCGAAATGCGGGTCGAAGCGGCGGTTGAAGCCGACCATCAGCGTGGCGCCGGTCTTCTCGACCACCGCCAGGCATTTTTCGACGCGCTCGACGGAGAGGTCGATCGGCTTCTCGCAGAAGATCGCCTTGCCGGCCTTGGCGAAGCGCTCGATCAGGTCGGCATGGGTGTCGGTCGGCGTGCAGATGATGACGGCGTCGATGTCCTTGGCCTTTTCGATGGCATCGATGCTGCGCACTTCGGCGCCATAGGCAGAGGCCAGCTCGGTCGCCGCTTTCTCGAAGGCATCGGCCACGGCGACGAGTTTTGCCTGCGGGTTGGAAGCGACGGCGCGGGCATGCACCTTGCCGATGCGGCCGGCGCCGAGGAGAGCGAAGCGGAGTGTCATGGAATGTCCTTCGAGGGTGGGTTTGTAGGCCTATCCGCGCCTTGCGGCGCGGACGATTGGTTCGTCGGACGCCGTCAGGCGGCCTGCAGTTCCGCCTGGCCGGTCTTGGCGCCGGTGATGTAGGCGACGATGTCGTTGCCATCGGTGTCCTGCTTGCGCAAATTGGCGACGATACGCCCGCGGCGGAAGACGACGATGCGGTCGACCAGGTCAAACACCTGGCGCATGTTGTGGCTGACCAGGATCAACGGCTCGCCGTTCTCCTTCAGCGTGCGGATGATGTTTTCGACCTGCGCGGTCTCCTGCACGCCGAGCGCCGCGGTCGGCTCGTCCATGATGATCAGCTTGGAGGCGAAGGTCGCCGTCCTGGCGATCGCCACGCACTGGCGCTGGCCGCCCGACATGTGGCGGATGGTGCTGGAAAGGTTAGGAATCTTCACCGCCGTGCGGACAAGCGCTGCCTCGGTGGCCTTGCGCATCGCCTTGCGGTCGAGGATGGAGAAGGGGCCGAGGTTGAACAGCACCTTCTCGCGGCCGAGGAACAGGTTCGACGGCACGTCGAGATCATCAGCCAGAGCGAGGTTCTGGAACACAGTCTCGATGCCTGCCTCGCGCGCCTCGATCGGGCCGGCGAAGTTCACCTCCTTGCCGTCGAACCAGATCTTGCCACTGGTGCGCTGCTCGACGCCGGTGATCTGGCGCACGAAGGTCGACTTGCCGGCGCCGTTGTCGCCCATGATGGCGACATGCTCGCCCTTGCGCAGCTCGAAATTCGCCTCCTGCAGCGCGTGCACGCCGCCATAATGCTTGGTGAGGTTTTCGGTTTTCAGAACGATATCGGACATGGTCAAGCTCCTATCGCGCGGCGGCGCTGGCGCCATTGATCGAGAACGACCGCGCCGACGATGATCACGCCCTTGACCATCTCCTGATAGTAGGCGTCGAGGCGCAGGAAGGTGAAGCCGGAAATGATGACGCCGAAGATCAGCGAGCCGATCACGGTGCCGATGATCGAGCCGCGGCCACCCGACAGCGAAACGCCGCCGATGACCGCCATGGCGATGGCGTCGAGCTCGTACATGACGCCCATGCCGGCCTGGGCGGTGAGGTTCTTGGACGACAGCACCACCGCGGCGATCGCGGCCAAGATGCCGGCGATCGCGTAGACCAGCACCTTGTGATTGGCGATCTTGATGCCCGACATGCGCGCGGCGTCCTCGTTCGAGCCGATGGCGTAACAGTGCTTGCCGTATTTCGTGTAGGTCAGGATGAGCTGGAACAGGATCGCCAACGAGATGAAGATGACGACCGGCATCAGCCCCTTGCCGATGGCCGCGAAGCTGTCGGTCGGAAACGAGATCGGCTGGCCCTTCGACCACCATTTGGCGATGCCGCGGGCGGTGACCATCATGCCCAGCGTGGCAATGAAGGGTGGGATGCGGGTGTAGGCGATCAAGAGGCCGTTGATCAGGCCGGCGA
>NZ_RZRY01000522.1:0-4558 GCF_003998035.1 Mesorhizobium sp. M2A.F.Ca.ET.039.01.1.1
CAGTATAGCGGCGGGCCGCGGCCGGGCAGGGTGGGTTGCGCGCCGGCATTCGGAAGATTGCCGCCAAGCAAGCGAGGCGCCGTGCGCGCCTCGCTCTCCCAGCGCCGGGCCAGGGGGCGGCGGGTTTAGGGGGCCACCCCGATATGGCCCTTCATGTTGGGATGGAAGCGGCAGAAATAGTCGACCTCTCCCGCCGCCTTCAGCGTGACCTTGCCCTTCGACTTTGCCGGGATCATCACATCCCAGCCGCCTTTGACCGTGGCGGTGTGGGCGAGAATATCCTTGTTTGTCCACTCAATCGTGTCGCCAACTTTGGCCTTAACGCTCGCCGGCGAGAACACCAGCTTGTCGATCGTCACCTCGATGGTCGCCGCGAAGGCTGGCGGTGCCATGAGCACCGTCACCAGCATCGACGCAAGAAGCAGCGGCCTCATTTCAGCATGCCGGCGACATGTTCGGCATGCTGCTCATGTCCCTGGAAGATCTTGAGCCCGGTCTCCAGCAGGCTCTTCAACTCGGCATTGCTGGCCGAGGGGATGAGCAGCGTTTCGAGCGCACCGTTGACCTGCTTGTGATAGGCCACTTCGTTCTCGATATAGGCTTTGTCGAACTCGGAGCCCTTGAGCTTCGCCAGCTTGGCGCGCTCCTCCTTGGCAGCCTTGGCCAGCGCCTTGCTGGTGTCATTGTCCTCGGGCGTGACCTTCAGCTTCTTCACCAGGTCGAGCGCTTGGCTGTTCACCGCCTCATGGTCGCGCTCCATGTCCTTGGCGAAGGCGACGATCTCCTTGTTCTTGGACGTCTTGATCGCCAGCTTGGCCGCCTCGATGTCGATCGAGCCGGCTGTATAGGCGATGTGGGCGATCTGCGGGTCGGTGGGCTTGTCGGCGGCCAGCGCCAGCGGCGCGTTGCTCATCAGGAAAAGGGCGGCGAGGGCGGCGGTCGGTCGCATGAACATGGCATCTCCTTCGCCCGGCGCATCGGCTTCGGGCTTCATCTGAGGGTTGACGGCCATTGGATGCCGGGAAGCGAGAAACGTTCCCCGGGAAAGTCAGCCTTCGAAACCCAAGCGCTTCATCACCGCCTGCGTCAGCCGCTCGCAGCGCCGGCCGGCGAAGGGGAAGGCGTCGAGCAGCACCGGACCGATCTCGTCGTCCAGCGCCTTGCGCACCAGGGCGCGCGCCCGGTGCAGCCGTGTCTTAACTGTCTCAGGCCGCACGCCCAGAAGGTCGGCCGTTTCCACGATGCTGAGGCCCTCGATGACACGGGCGACGAAAACGCTGCGATAGACATCGGGAAGGCTGTCGGTCGCCCGTTCGACAAGCCCGAGGATTTGTCGCTGCGCCATTGTCCGCTCCGGATCGTCGCTTGGATTGAGGGGAAACGGGATGACCCGCGCCTCCGGGATTTCGGGCATCGCCACCATGCGCTTGCGCTTGCGCAGCCGGCCGAGCGCCTCGTTGATGACGATGCGCGACAGCCAGGTCGACAAAGAGGCCTCGCCGCGAAAGGCGCCGAGACTGGCGAAGGCGCGCATATAGGCCTCCTGCACGATGTCCTCGGCCTCAGCATCGTTGCGCACCACGCCGCGCGCGATGCGGTAGAGCCGCTGATTGTGCGTCTTGATGATGGCACGGCACGCATCCGGATCGCGCGCCAGCGCCCGGCGCACCAGCGCCATGTCGCCGGCCGCTGCCGCGCCGATCCCGGCGGCTTCAATAGCGGGCCTTCTCATCTCGCTCGATCCCCCGGCAGTTTTGCATCCGCAATTGGATGCGCCTGCCGGCAAAAGGTTCCCGAGTTGATTGCGCGGGCTATGCTATCGCTTCGGCCCAGGCATGTCTGCGGCTGCAAATGTGGCGGCCGGCGCCTACTGATCAGCTCGTCACTCGACGGCAGCCGCCGCCGCCAGCCCACGCGCGATGTCGGCCTTGAGGTCTTCGACATCCTCAAGCCCGATCTGCAAGCGGATCAGCGAACCGGCATACGAGCCCTTGGCAAGCGTGCGGTCGCCGAGGAAGACCGGAACGGCGAGGCTCTCATAGCCGCCCCAGGAATAGCCGAGACCGAAGATCTTGAGCGCGTCGAGGAAGGCGTGCTGGGCCTTCTGGCCGCCGCCGTCGAGCACGATCGAGAAGACGCCGCTCGAGCCGCAGAAATCGCGCTTCCAGAGCGCATGGTCGGGATGGCTTTCGAGTGCCGGATGCAGCACCTGCGCGACCGCGGCCTGCTCCTCCAGCCAGCGCGCGATATCGAGCGCGGACTTGCGGTGATGTTCGAGCCGCACCCCCATCGTGCGCAGGCCGCGCAGCACCTGGTAGATGTCGTCGGGTCCCGAACAGCATCCGAGGGTGCAGAAGCCATCATAGAGCTGCTTCCAATATGTCTCGTTGGCCGAAACCAGGCCGAGCAGCACGTCGGAATGTCCGGCCGGATATTTCGTCGCCGCCTGGATCGAGATGTCGACGCCATGGTCGAGTGGCTTGAAATAGAGCGGCGTCGCCCAGGTGTTGTCCATCATCACGATGGCGCCCGCTTCATGCGCAGCCTTGGCGATGGCCGGGATGTCCTGCACCTCATAGGTGTTCGATCCCGGCGATTCGGTGAACACCACCTTGGTGTTGGGCCTGATCAGCGAAGAAATGCCGGCCCCGATGCGCGGCTCGTAATATTCGACCTCGACGCCGAGTCGCTTCAGCATCGTATCGGCGAAGTGGCGCGTCGGGTGATAGACGCTGTCGACGATCAAGAGATGGTCGCCGGCGGCGAGGAAGGCGAGCGGCGGTACCGTCGCCGCCGCCAGTCCCGAAGGCACCGCGATGGTGCCGGCCGAGCCTTCAAGCGCGTCGACGGCGAGCGTCAGCGCATCCATCGTTGGCGTGCCGCGCGTGCCGTATGTGTATTTCTGGCTGCGTCCGGCCATCGAAGCGGCATCGGCGTAAAGCACCGTGGAGGCGTGCACGACCGGCGGGTTGACGAAGCCGAAATAGTCGCGCGGGTTGTTGCCGGAATGGGCAAGCAGCGTGTTGGTGCGCATTTCGATGCCGTCTTTACCTTTACCCATGGTTCGTCGCCAGCCATTTCATGTAAGGGGTCGAATGATGTCAGGGGACAGCCATAAAGCGGCGGCCAAGCCCGCGCAACCGCGCCAGGCCCGCCAAAAGCCCGTCTTCGGCTAGGCCAATCCAAGCCCGCCCGCGCCCAACAAAGCACCGCTATTGCCGAAGCGGATTCGGCCGCCGGCTCATGGATTCGCACCGTTGCAACTTGACTGATTTGTTCGCATGGACTGCCGATTTCATGGGCTCTTGTCCGCAATTCAGGCATTTGCGGCAATTGCTTTTCAAACCTTTGGGGTTTCGGTCATTTCCCTTGACCTCACAGGAATAATCGCCTTCGATGCGTTTCGTGAATGGGAGGCAGCGCATCGGCAACTGATGCGGGTCCGGGAGTGGGCCTGAAGTGGGAGCTGCATTCACAAACGAAAAAAGATCAAGCGTCGCCTGACAGCAGGGGCGCCTGTAACAGAAAAGGGTATGTGGGTCATGAAACACATTGCAATCGGCATTCTTGGCGCCGCCGCGCTCGGGTTCATGGCGTCCGCCGCTTCGGCAGGCACGCTCGATACCGTGAAGCAGAAGGGCTTTCTTCAGTGCGGCGTCTCGACCGGCCTCGCCGGCTTTTCGGCGCCGGACGACAAGGGTGACTGGAAAGGCATCGACGCGGACTTCTGCCGCGCCGTTGCGGCCGCCGTTTTCGGTGACGCCTCCAAGGTCAAGTTCACGCCGCTCAGCGCCAAGGAGCGTTTCACCGCGCTGCAGTCGGGCGAGATCGACCTCCTGTCGCGCAACACCACCTGGACCAGCAACCGCGACAGCGCGCTCGGTCTCGATTTCGTCGGCGTCACCTACTATGACGGCCAGGGCTTCATGATCAACGCCAAGAAGCTGCCGGGCGTGAATTCCGCGCTGCAGCTTTCGGGCGCCGCCGTCTGCGTGCAGAGCGGCACCACGACCGAGCTCAACCTCGCCGACTACTTCAAGAAGAACAAGATGGAATACAATCCCGTCGTGTTCGAGAAGCTCGAAGAGGTCAACGCCGCCTATGACGCCGGCCGCTGCGACGCTTACACCACCGACCAGTCCGGCCTCTATGGCATCCGCCTGACGCTGTCATCGCCGGCCGACCATGTCGTGCTGCCCGAGATCATCTCCAAGGAGCCGCTTGGCCCGGCCGTGCGCCAGGGCGACGACCAGTGGGCGCATATCGCGCGCTGGACCTATTTCGCGCTTTTGAACGCCGAGGAAGCCGGCGTCACGCAGGCGAATGTCGAGGAGATGAAGACGTCGACCGACCCGAACATCCAGCGCCTGCTCGGCACAGAGCCAGATGGCAAGTATGGCGCCGATCTCGGCCTCTCCAACGACTTTGTCGTCAACATCGTCAAGGCTGTCGGCAACTACGGCGAAATGTTCGAGCGAAATGTCGGCTCGGGCAGCCCGCTCAAGATCGCGCGAGGGATCAACGCGCTGTGGACCAAGGGCGGCCTGCAATACGGCCC
>NZ_RZRY01000523.1:0-4550 GCF_003998035.1 Mesorhizobium sp. M2A.F.Ca.ET.039.01.1.1
GGGTGAGGATGTAGGGCGCGGCGTAGAAAAGGTAGTAGCCCTGCGTGACGCCCACCGACTGCAGCGCCGGGCCGAGCGCGCCGGCGCCGCCGAACAGGAGCGCTGCGGCAAAGCAGCCAAGCGGATTCCAGCGCGCGAAGATGACCAGCGCCACCGCCATCAGTCCTTGGCCCGACGAGATGCGCTCGGTCCAGCTGCCGGGATAGTAGAGCGACAGGTAGGCGCCGCCGATGCCGGCCAGCGCGCCGCCGACGCCTGTGGCGAGCAGCCGCACCGTGTTGGGATTGAGGCCCATGGCGCGCGCCGCGTCGGCGCTGTCGCCGACCACGCGCACGATCAGGCCGACGCGCGTGTTGCGGAAGGCCCACCAGAGGAAGACGGCAAGTGCGGCACCGATCAGGAACAGCACGTTGACGTTGAGCGCCGCCTGCACCTGCGGGATGTCGGACCAGTTGCCGAACGGGATCGCCGGCAGGTCGGGCGCCGAAGGCTGGATGAACGGCTTGCCGAAGAAGAAGGCGAGCCCGGTGCCGAACAGCATCAGGGCGATGCCGATGGCGATGTCGTTGACCTTCGGGAATTTGCAGATCCAGCCGTGGAAGAGGCCGAAGCAGAGGCCGGCGAGCGCCGCGGCCAGAAGGCCGAGCCATGGCGAGCCGGTCATTACCGCGATCGCGTAGGCGCTCATGGCGCCGAACACCAGCGTGCCTTCGAGGCCGAGATTGATGCGGCCGGAACGCTCGGTGATGGCCTCGCCGAGCGAGACGAAGATGAAGGGGGTGGAGACGCGGATAGCCCCGCCCAGCATGGCGAGCGGCACGCCCCACAGTCCGATGTCGGTCGTTTCCATCAGACATTTCCCTTCAAAAAATGGGGCCTCTGCCAGAGGTCCGGGTTGAAGAGCTTTAAGCGGCCGTAGAAGGTCTCGCTGAACAGGACGACGATGAACAGCATGCCCTGCAGCACCAGGACAGTTGCGTCGGGCAGGTCCATGCGGCGCTGGATCAGTCCGCCGGACGCGTCGATGCCGCCAAGCAGGATGGCGACAGGGATGATGGCAAGTGGGTTGTGGCGGGCGAGGAAGGCGACGGGGATGCCGGTATAGCCGTAGCCGGCGGCAAGCGGGCCGTTGGCGCTGCCCTGCACCGCCGCGACCTCCAGCATGCCGGCGAGGCCGGCGAAACCGCCCGCCAGCGCGGTGAAGCCGACGATCAGCGGTCCGACGGCAAGGCCCTGGACCTGCGCGGCCCTGACATTGCCGCCGGCGATGCGGGCGGCAAAACCCCAGCGGGTCTTCTCGATCAGCAGCCAGGAGAGCACGCAGGCGAGGATGCCGACCACGAGACCCCAATGCACCTCCATGCCCGGTATGTTGCCGATGCGGTAGATGTCGGCCAGCGGCTGGGTCGAGGGTTTATTCAGCGAGGCCGGGTCGCGCAGCGGCCCTTCCACCAGATGGTTCATCAGCGCGATGGCTATATAGGCCATCAGCAGGCTGGAGATGGTCTCGTTGACGGCTCGGTAATGGCGGAGCGCGCCGACGACACCTATCCAGATGCCGCCGGCGGCTGCGCCCCCCACGCCCATGAGGAGGATTACGAGGAAGGACGGCGCGCCGTTCAGCGCGACGCCGATGGCGGCTGCGGCGACGCCGCCCAGCACGATCGCGCCTTCGCCGCCGATGACGACCAGGCCAAGGCGCGCCGGCAGCGCCACGCACAGCGCCGCAAGCAGGAGCGGCGCGCCGCGCGACAGGGAGTTCTGGATCGAGAACCAGGAGCCGAAGCCGCCCCGCCACATCGTCTCATAAAGCTGCACCGGCGACTTGCCGACAGCCAGGATGAACAGGCTGAACAGCACCATGCCGACGACCATCGCCGCGAGCGGAATGACGAAGGCCTCCGCCCGCCTCGCGGTCCATTCGAGCGCCGCCCGGTATCCCCTGGCGTCGAGGATGGTCCGCACGTCCGGGCTGCTCACAGTGTCCGCCATATCCCGTCTCCTCGGCCTGCTTGAAGCGTGCCTCAAGCTCTTGCTCGGATGCATGTCGTCATCCCAAAACCGCTGCGCAGTTTTGGGCGACACGCAATGCCTCAGGCTGTCGAGCCGACGACGCCCTCGACGAGATAGTCCATGCTTTCGAGCTCGATGGCGGTCTCAACGAAGGCCTGGCCTTCGGTCGCGACAACGGCGCCCTTGTTGCTCTTCAACGGGCCCTTGATGACGGAGAAGCCGCCCTTCATCATTTCGGCCAATGTCGCGTCGAACTGCTTGCGCGCGGCTTCGCCAACGGCGGGGCCGAGCGGGCTCATCTTGACGAAGCCGTCGGCCAGTCCGCCGCGGGTGAAATTGGGCAGCGGCTTGCCGGCGATGAGGTCGTCGACGAACATCTTGTAGACCTTGGCCCAGTTCCACTCCGCGCCGGTCAGGTATTTTTCCGGCGCCAGCGGGCTCTGGTTGGCGTGGTAGCCGCAGATGAAGGCGCCGCGGCCGGCGGCGGTCTCGACCACCACCTTGGGGCTGTCGACATGGCAGGTGACGACGTCGGCGCCCTGGTCGATCAGCGCATTGGTGGCCTCGGCCTCCTTCACCGCCAGCGACCACTCGCCGGTAAAGATCACCTGGCAAGTGATCGCCGGATCGACTGAGCGGGCGCCGAGCAGGAAGGAGTTGATGTTGAGCAGGACCTGCGGGATCGGCTTGGCGGCGACGAAGCCGAGCTTCTTCGACTTGCTGGTGTGGCCGGCGACGACGCCGTTCAGGTACTGGCCCATGCCGATATAGCCGAAATAGGAGCCGGCGTTCATCGGGTGCTTGTCCTTGTTCCACATGCCGCCGCAATGGCGGAACTGCACGTCGGGGAACTTGGCGCACATGGCCAGCATATGCGGATCGAAATAGCCGAAGGAGGTCGGGAAGATCAGCGAGGCGCCGTCGAGATTGATCATCGATTCCATCGTCTTCTGGACGTCGACCGTCTCGGGGACGTTCTCTTCCTCGACAATGGAGATGCCTTCGACCCCCTTCAGCGACGCCGCGCCTTCGGCATGCGCCTGGTTGTAGCCATAGTCGTCCTTCGGGCCGACATAGATGAAGCCGACGGTGGCGGCGGCGGCGCGCGCCGCGCGGATCGGAAAGGCCGCCGAGGCCAGACCGAGCGCCGCCCCGGCGGCGGAGGTCTTGAGCAGATCGCGGCGGCTAAGCATGAATTTCCCGGTCATATCGAATGCTCCCCTTTCTTGGACCCCTGATGGGGTCGGTTAACACCTCTTCAAGAAAGTGCATGCAATCGCTGTGCCAGTTCCTTTTTTTGATTTTCCGTAATAAAATCAATAAATGAATTTAGAAGACATGCATAAACCAAAGGCAAGTGCATGCACTTTTTGCCTGATAAATGATCAATTTGACATTGAGGTCAAAATCTAGGCATACAGGGATGCGGCCTTGAGTCGAAACAGCCCGTGGACCGTCCACCTCGCGGGCCGTCCGCAATAAACTGGGCGGAGGAGACGTGTCGGGAAAGCGTGGCTTGGTCAGGTCGGGCACGACCGTGGATCAGATGGTGCGGGCGATCGCGGACCGCATCGTCACCGGCTATCTGCGTCCCGGCGAAAAGCTCGACGAGGGCTCGCTCGCCGCCCGCTTCGACGTTTCGCGCACGCCGGTCCGGGAGGCGCTCAGCCAGTTGAGCGCCATTGGGCTGGTCGAGAGGCGGCCCAACCGAGGCGCCATCGTCGCCGTGGTCACGCAGGAGCATCTGGCCTCGATGTTCGAGAGCATGGCCGAGCTGGAGGCGATCTGCGCCCGCTTCTCCGCCGAGCGCATGACCGGCGCCGAGCGTCGCTCGCTGGAGATGGAGCATCAGGCGTCGGCGCGCATGGTGCAGCTCGGCGCCGAGGAGGACTACGAATATTTCAACACCGAGTTCCACAGCAGGCTCTATCGCGGCGCCCACAACACGCATATCCACGATCTGACGGTGGCGACCCGCAGCCGGCTGGCGCCGTTCCGGCGCGCGCAATTCATGCTGCCGGGCCGGCTGGCCAAGTCCTGGCAGGAGCATGATGTGATCGTCACCGCGATCATGCGCGGTGACGCGGCAGCGGCGGGCAAGGCGGCCCGGGATCATGTCTCGATCGTCAGCGAGGCGAGCGCGGTGTTCGCGACCGTCGATCCGGCGGAATCGAGGCTCAGCCGATCCGCGCGTCGATGATCTCGACCGGACAGGCGCTGGTGGTCGACGGCGGCGAGAGCATCGGCTGATCTGGTCCAGCAAAGCGGACTTGCGCCAGCGGCGATGATCGGTCAAATCATAAGCTCACTTTGACAGGATCAGTCATGCAAGCTGCAAAACAGCAATACCGCGCCAGGCATTTTGTTGCCTGCGGTATTTCGTTTGCGCGCGCGGGATACCACTGATCATGCGCTGCTGCCGCCACGAGAACCTGCAGCGCGCGGAGGAGACGAAGGTCGGCTCGCATGTCGTTCGCGACGGCTGGACCGAAGGGGTGCAAGGCGCGTTGCACCCGGCCCTTCGGCCGGCCATCAGG
>NZ_RZRY01000524.1:0-4539 GCF_003998035.1 Mesorhizobium sp. M2A.F.Ca.ET.039.01.1.1
GCCGTCGTTTCCGTTGGCGCGGCCAGTCGTGCCGGCCAAGCCGTGGTTCATTCGTCGCCGGCGAGGCCGTCGAACGCCTCCATCAGCGCATCGACGATCGCTTGGCCGAGCGCCTGTGCTGTCTCAGCGATCTCGGCTTCGTTTCCCCTGCGGGCCGCGGTGGCGAGTTCCGAACCCTGATCCGTCAGAATCGCATTGGACCTATCGATTGCCCATTGTGCAAAATCGTTACGGCTGTCGATGATCCTGGTTTCCATAGATGCGCGCTCCTGCGTTTACGATTTGTTGGCCAATTCGGGCTAGGGTCAGGGTGCGCGATGAGTATTGCGTTCGCGCCCATACACTCCTCGAGGCTTGCAGCGTCAAGCTCGGGGCAAGCCGTTTCTCCTCGCGCAGCCCGCGATATCGGCCGAAACGGGACCTTTTTCCTTCGTTGAGACCGGTCATGTCGGGCCCCTTGAAGGAAAAGCACTCGTTTTTCGATTCAAACGGGAAGGGGAGGGGACTTTCCGGACCTCCTACAGGCCACTCGCCTTGGTGAGATTGATCCGGAAGCGGTCGCGACGGCGCTCATATCTGCGCGTCATTTCGGCCGAAGCATGGCCAAGTTGCTTTTGCACATAGCGCTCATCGACTTCAGCCGAGGAGGCGAGGCCAGCGCGCAGCGAATGGCCGGAAAACAGCTTTCGGCGTTCGCCTCCCGGCAGGTCGCCGCGCACGCCGGCCGCCAGCGCGGTCCGCTTGACCAGGCGCGCAACCTCCTGGTCGTTGAGCCGATCGGCGCCGACCGCCTTGCCCTGGCCGGTGACGCGCCGGAACAGCGGTCCGTGCGCGATACGGGCGAGCTTGAGCCAGGTCTGCACCGCGACAACCGGGCAGGTGGCATCGGACGAGCCGCGCGCGACTTCGACCTCCCGCCAGCCGGTCTTGCCGCGAAGGGAAACGAGCATGCCCTTGTCCAGGATCTCGATCCAGCCGCGGCCGTCCTCGGTCTGGTCGCGGTCGATGTCCAAAGCCACGATCTCGGAGCGGCGCAGGCCGCCGGCAAAGCCGAGGAGCAGCATGGCGCGGTCACGCAAGCCGCGTAAGCTTCCGCGCTCGAGTGTCTCCAGCATATCGATCAGATCCTCGGGAAGGATCGCCTCCTTCTGCCGCGGCGGGGCGCCGTGCTTGTTGCGGATGCCGGCCATCACGGTGGCGATGTGCCGATCCATGCGGTCCAGCGTTGCCCGCACTGGGCGTAGTTCCAGGTCAGAGAGGACAGCCGGCGTTCGATCGTCGGCACAGAATTTGGCGTCTTGTCGCCGGTGGCCGTGCCGGATGCGCAAGGGTGATGTACAGCCCGACGACTTGCGGATCGGGCGGGAACACCTCGACGCTTTTGCGTCGGCACCAGCTCCCGAAATGCTTCCAGTCGGTGGCGTAGGCGCGGCGGGTGTTGGCCGCGCTCGCCGCCTCGACATAGTCGCGGGCATGATCGGCAAGTTTTTCCAGATGCGCCGGCACACGCGTCTGGCCGCCGCTGATCGACAGGGCAGGGGAGGGGGCTTCCGCAGGCTCGTCTCCCGGCGCCTGGTCCATCGCCATGATACGATATCCGGCAGCTCGCCGTCGGGACTGTCGGCGCCGGGGTCAGCCGACACCGGCGCGGCGGGAACAACGTCTTGCGGCCCGGTGCTGTGGGGCGGCAACATTATCATTCGTTTTTGTTGCGCGACAGGCTGTGCGTTTTTAGCCGAATTTGATGGCATTCGTGGCCTCGCTGGACGAAGATAGCGCGGTGGAAGGCAACGGATGATCAAGCCGACCAAGCATCCAGCATGCAACCAAGCACGTTCTGAAACCCTCCATCGCCTCCTGGCATCACGGCGTGATCAACCGTGGTTACGCGATGGAGCCCTATCTGGATCTCTGACGCGTGCCGCGCGTAGCACTGTGCCCGCGGAGAAGCAGGTGGATTGAAACGGGCAGTCCCGCCGTGGAGGGTGTGGTTTATGATCCGACACGTCCGCCGATCGTCCGACTTCCCAAGATCCTGGAATATGCCGGACAGGAACTTGGGTTTGATAGGCTCTGCGTCAACCGTGATCGTCTCGCGACCGTAGATCACGTTTCGCCGTTTTCGGCAGCCTGGAAAAGAGACACGGCAATGTATGGCGAAGAAGGCATCCCCAGCACGGACCGCAGCGACTACTTGAGCATCCATTTGGTGGACTCCTGGCGGCTGAAGCGCCTCTATGATGAGTTGCCGACGGTGACGTCGGCCTTTGAAATGATCGCCGATGAACTCGAACGGCGCGGCGAAGAGGGGGGCGCTGATCGGCACCCTCTCTGATCGACAACTCACGCTCCTGCGCCAGATCGCGCAAGGGCGAGGGCCGATCGCCCAAGTTCGTCTTGCCAGCACATCTTGGTGGCATGGGGACGTATCCGTTACCGAGACATGAATGCGCCAAGATGATCCGCATGTGGCGCGATGCCGCTCGTAACCAGCACACGGAAATCAGCGACGCTGGCTGGGATATCCCACGTTCGCGCCATTGATCAGCCTCCCTCCTGGCTGCGATCTTGAGGTTGCAGCCGGGAGGGAGGGCTGCCTCGGTGCTCGAGGTTTACCACTCGTGACGATTTGTGAGATCTGCCCCTTCAACCATTTAAGACGAACCCCAAATGGCGTTCGAAAAGGGGATTATATTTTTGACAGCTCCACCCGCCGATTCACCATTCGTTCAGGATATTAGAGCAAGCTAATGAGCGGACATGCTGAGTGCCGCGTACATGGCTAAGGCCCTAGCGCTGATCCCCCCTCGGCGCTGGGGCTTTTCGGTCTAGCCACTCACATTATCGGCGCACCGGGTGCAACTCTGATCGGCACGATCTGAAGTGCGGCAGGTCGCGGATCGTACGAAGTGGACCTCGGCTTTTGCCAACAGGAACAAGGCCTCTCTTTGCGCATATTGGACTGTGGATCCCGGCGCCGGCCGAATGGGGTAGCTGATGGCAGTTCGCAAAAGACGTCCCATTCGAAAGGCAGCCTTCCCTTACGGCGACTTGCTGTTGGCACCTGCCGTCGTGGCTATGCGCCTGCCGATCATTGCATTAGATGCAAGTAGCAAGGCCCCGAAAAGGGGCCGAGGCAATATTGGCGGTGACAGAAAAGACAATAGCATTCGCCCAAGGAGCGGCGGCTGCGCAAGTGGCTATCGTCAGTTCAGCTCTACGGTTCTGGCCGGAGATTTTATCGGGTCGAAGCCCTTCGCTCGTAAACGGCGATGCATTCGAAAAAGCCGTCACGGCCGCAGTTAAGCCTGTGGGCCGCAAGGTCAGGCTCAATTTTGAGCGGTTTTCACAGCCGACCGAACAGACCACGCCTATTCGTCCCGAAGGTCTATCAGTGAGGCGTGGCGAAGCTTCTCCTCGCCCTTGAGGCACTTCACCCGACCCATCAGGCCCGGCTTCAGCCATTCAGCTTTCTCTTTCACCAATCCCTCCGGCGGAGGTGCGCCGGCCTTGGCCTGGACGCGCTCCCAAAATCGCTGTCGCTTGTCGGCTTTGAACGTCACGACCGCGGCACCCATGTAGCGGCCGTTCTGCGCCAGCAGCACCATCGCCGGTTTGCCCCTCTCGCGCTTCACGCCGATGACGTCCATAACTTTCTCGATGTAGCACTTGATCTTGCGACAGTTCATCGTCGACCCGCTGCGGTAGATACTGTCCAGCCGCTTCGACACGATACCCTCCCATCCCGCTTCGCAAGCCAGGTAGTAGACAGCGTCACCGGTGCCTGGCAGAGACTCGCTGAATTGGATGTGCCCGCCTGCTGGAATAAGCACCTGTAGGATCTCGCGTCGGTCGCTCAGCGCCATGGCGCGCAGATCGTGGCCGTTCAGGTGCATCAGATCGAATGCAACCAGATAGAGGTCTTGAGGGCGCCTGGTAATTGCCGGGCGCAGCGCATGGAAGTCGGAAAGCCCGGCTTCGTTCGTCACGATCACCTCGCAGTCGAGGATGAAACTCTCGCCCCCGATCGAGTCGGCCTCCTTGGCGAGCGGCTGGTATTTCGCGGTCCAGTCGATCCCGGATTTCGTGAAGAAGCGAATTCCGCCGGCATCCTTGACGACCTGGGTGCGGTTATCGTCGAATTTGACCTCGTGGCTCCAGCCTTCGCCTTTGGGCGGCTGCTCGACGAGCTCGGGCTCCATCGGACGAATGAAGGATAGCCGGACGCGGCCGGCAGGCTTACGAATCGAAAACCCACGCGAGATACCGAATTCTATTCAATATCGCACGACCGCAAGCGTTCCGTTAGCGATTGCTGAAAAGCAAAGAGGAACAATCGCGCGTGGCCGCTGTTCTTCCTTCTCTCAGGAGGAACCGCCATGACCGATCACAAAACCAAACGCGATTTCCGGGACCGCGATCGCGTCTCAGCCGATGAGGACTATGAGGTGCGCTATTTCGCCAAGCAGCACCGGCTTACGCCTGAGCAGGTTCGGGAACTGATCGGCAAGCATGGCAATGACCGCAAAGCCTTAGAAC
>NZ_RZRY01000525.1:0-4535 GCF_003998035.1 Mesorhizobium sp. M2A.F.Ca.ET.039.01.1.1
ATCTCGACCGCCTCGATGCGGCCGTTGCCGCTGGCGATGCCTTCCGGCAGCTGCCCGTCCTTGGAACGCTGCCACGCATAGTAGCCGGCTGCTCCGATGGCGATCAGGGCGCCGAGGATCAGCCATCGCGGGGAAACCTTCATAGCCGGCCTCCGGTGTTGCGCGATACGTCAGGTTCGGCTGGCGCCAAAAGCGCCCCCTCGAGATGGACTGGCGCCGGAGACAGCGGCCCCGAAGCGGAGAAGGGAAGGAACCTTGCCGAGGCAATTTCCCGCCGCCAGGCGCCGATCTGTTCGGCACTTAAGGTAATGCCGTCCATGTCAGGGGAACTCCGTTCAGGTTGCCAAGTTGGCGCGACCAAAACAGAGACCGGCTGCGGCGACCTTGATCGATGTCAATTCTGGGAGAAGGGGTCGCTGTGAGCGTCGGGACCAGGGCCTGAACGTTCGCCGGGCTTCTGATCGGTCAATGCATTATGGCGAGGACGATACCGTGCCGACGCGGTCGAGAGGAGCTGTTCGGCGGCCGGAGCGTCAGACAAATCGCGGGAAAGCGTCCGCATCGGGCGCGTTCGCCCAGCTTTGCAATGTCTGTCCGCCGTCGAGCAGCCAGTCGACGCCGGTGACGTGGCGGGCATCGTCCGAGGCCAGGAAGGCGACGGCGGCGGCGACATCCTCGGGCTGGCCGATACGGCGCAGCGGAATGCGGTCGGCGAAACGGCGAATGCCGGCTTCATAGGCTGCCTGGTCCCGCGCCGGCACGCCCAGCCGGGTCTCGATGACCCCGGGGCAAATCGCGTTGACGCGAATGCCATAGGCAGCGGCGTCGAGGCCGCGATCCTGGTCAGGCCGACCACGCCGTGCTTGGTCGAGGCATAGCCGGCGCCACCGGACAGCACGTCCCAGCCGGCCATGGACGAGCCCATATTGACCACCGATCCCTTGATCTTGCCAGCGATCATGGTCGCCACCGTCGCGCGCAGGACGTAGAACATGCCGTTGAGGTTGATGCCGACGATGCGTTGCCAGTCCTCGGTGCTCAGCTCGTGGACCGGCGCGACCTTTCCGGAAATGCCGGCATTGTTGAATAGCACATCGATACGGCCGAAGCGTGCGGCCACCGCCTGGACCATGCCTTCCGCCGACGCCGGGTCGGCGACGTCCACCGCGAAGGCTTCGTCGCGATCGCCGAATGTCGTTGCCAGGGCCTCTGCACGGGTCCCGTCGAGGTCGGCGACGGCGACTGTCGCGCCTTCCTCGACGAAGCGGCGCACCGCCGCGGAGCCGATGGCGCCGGCGGCGCCCGTCACCAGAACGATCTTGTCCTTGAAGCGCATCTCTTGCCTCCAAAAGCCGGATGCCGGTCAGCGATAGTCGCGCCATGAGAAGCGCGGCTCGAATCCCAGCGCCGCTTTGGCCGCCGAGGTGTCGATGAAGGCGGCGTTGCCATCCAGCGGACGCGTGATCGGAACGTCCGGATAGGCTTGCGCCGCGAGCGTTGCGCCGGGCACGTCCATATAGCTGTCCCACACCGATGCCGACACCGATCCTCTACGACTGCGATCCCGCCACGACGCTGCCATTGCGCTGGTCATGGCGCATCGCTCGCCCGACATCGAGCTTCTCGGCGTCACCACGAGATGTGGCAACGCGGAGCTCGAGAAGACAACGGACAACGCGATCCGCGTGCTTGATTTCCTCGGCGCCGGCGATGTGCCGGTCGCCGCCGGCTGCGCGCAGCCCCTGGCGCGGCCGCTGGTTCTGGGCACCGCCGATGGCCCGAGCGGGCTCGAAGGCTCGCCCTATCTGCCGCAGCCCTCGCGCGGGCCGATCAAGCAGCATGCGGTGGACTTCCTTGCCGAGAAGCTCGCGGCATCTCCGGAACCGCTGCTGGTGGTGGCGACCGGCCCGCTCTGCAACATCGGCCTGCTCGTGCTCAAGCACCCGCACGTGCTGCCCAAGATCAAGGAGCTGATCTGGATGGGCGGCGTGTTCTATCGCAAGAGCGAGATCATCACGCCGACCGAGTTCAACGCCTTCTGCGACCCCGAGGCCCTGAAGCTGGTGCTGGACGCCGGGGTGCCCATCACCATGATAGGGCTCGACGTGACCATGCAGGTGCTGATCGAGGCGCCGCAATACGAGGAACTGGCCAGGATCGACACGCCGCTCGGCCGCGTGGTCATGGACTGGCTGAAATTCTACGAGAAGCTGCACCGCAACTCGATGGGCGTCGGCGGCGCCATGCACGACCCGCTGGCGCTGGCGCTGGCGATCGATCCGACGCTCGTCCGCACGCGTCCGGCGCATATCGGCGTCGACCTGTCCGGCAGCTACACATTCGGCGCCACGGTGGCCGATTTCTGGCATGAGCGCGGTGAGGAGGACAATGCGCGCATCGCCTATGAAGTCGATGCCGACCGCTTCTTCAAGCTGATGTTCGATTTGCTCCGCTAAAGCATGTCTCCCGAAGTGGGAACCGGTTTCGGGATCAAGACATGCGTAAATCAAGAACCTAAAGCGCATGGAGCGAATCTGAAAGATCGCGACGCGCTTTAGGCCGTCGGAAGGCTCACCGCTCCAGGCAGATCGCGACACCCTGGCCGCCGCCGATGCAGAGCGAGGCCAAGCCCTTCTTCGCTCCACGCCGGACCATCTCGTGCAGCAGCGTCACCACGATGCGGCAGCCGGAGCCGGCCAGCGGATGGCCAAGCGCGATGGCGCCGCCGCTCATATTGATGATGTCCTCGTTCCAGCCCATCTCGCGATTGACGGCGATGGCTTGCGCGGCGAAGGCCTCGTTGATCTCCATCGCGTCGAGATCGGACGCGCGCCAGCCGGCCTTGTCGAGCGCGCGCCGCGAGGCCGCGACGGGACCGAGGCCCATGTCCATCGGCTCGACGCCGGCAGAAGCATAAGAGGCGATGCTGGCGAGGGGTGTCAGGCCGAGTTCCTTCATCCGCGCCTCCGACATCACAAGCACCGCGGCGGCGCCGTCGTTGAGACCGGATGAGTTGCCGGCCGTGATCGTCCCCGCCGCATCGAAGACCGGTCTCAGCCGGCCAAGGCCTTCCATCGTTGTGGAGGGGTTGGGATGCTCGTCACGCTCGATGACGACATCGCCTTGCCTGGCCTTGATCGACACAGGCGCAATCTCGTCGTCGAACCTGCCAGCCTGGATGGCGGCGTCCGCCTTCTCCTGCGAGCGCAGCGCGAACCTGTCCTGTTCCTCGCGGGTGATCTGGTAGCGCTGCGCCAGCGCTTCGGCGGTGACGCCCATATGCACCTGATGGAAGGCGTCCCACAGACCGTCGGTGATCATGGAATCCTTCACCGTACGGTCGCCCATGCGGATGCCGGCGCGCACCCCGTGAATGACATGTGGCGCCGAAGTCATCGAATCCTGTCCGCCGGCGATCACGCAGTCGGCGTCGCCGCAGCGAATGGCCTGGGCGGCGAGATGGATCGACTTCTGCCCGGCGCCGCAGACCTTGTTGACGGTCATGGCGGGCACCCGACCGGCAGGCCGGCCTTGAGAGCAGCCTGCCGGGCTGGATTCTGCCCGGCGCCGCCGGTCAGCACCTGGCCCATGATCACCTCGCCGACGGCATCGGGCGCAAGCTGCTTTTCGGCCAGCATCGCCTGGATAAGCTGCGCCCCCAGCTCCGCCGCCGACAGACCGGCGAACGCGCCGTTCAGCTTGCCGATGGGCGTCCGCTTCGCGGCAACGATGTAAAAGGCGTCCATGTCTGTTCCTCCGGCAGCGCGGTCCGCTTGGGCGTGATCGCCGCTTGACATTCTGGTTATAACCAATAATCATGAAATGCATCGGCAGGCAAGGTCGCGGCAAAGAGCCCGGCCTGCATTGCGGGAGGAAATCCATGTCATCCGTGCTTTGGACGCCGGCGCCGGCCGCGTTCCAATCGTCCAATCTTGCGCGCTTTTCGATGGCCAACGGCTTCGATCCGCGCGACTACGAGACGCTGCATCGGCTGTCGATCGGCGATCCCGGCGCCTTCTGGCGGGCGCTGTGGGATTTCGCCGAGGTCATTGGAGATCCGGGCGGGATCGCCTTCCTGCGCGACGACAATGCGCCGATGACCGGGAGTCGCTTCCTGCCGGAAGCGACACTCAATCTCGCGGAAAACCTGCTGCGCGGCGATGAGGAGAGGGTTGCTCTCATCGAGGTCGACGAGAGTGGCCATTTCCAGACCATCACACTGGGCGAATTGCGCCGGCTCGTCGCCAGGACGGCGCATGGCCTGCGCGCGGCCGGCGTCGGCAAGGGCGATTGCGTCGGCGGTATCCTGCCCAATCGCGTCGAGGGCCTCGTGGCGCTTTTGGCGACGCTTTCCGTCGGCGCCGTCTGGTCGTCCTGCTCGCCTGATTTCGGCGCCGCGGCGATCGTCGACCGCCTCGGCCAGATTGGCGTCAAGGTGCTGTTCGCCGCGCCGCGCTACCGCTATGCGGGCAAGGAGCACGACATCTCCGCCAGGCTGGCCGAGATCGTCGCCGCGATGCCGACGGTGACGACGC
>NZ_RZRY01000526.1:0-4535 GCF_003998035.1 Mesorhizobium sp. M2A.F.Ca.ET.039.01.1.1
CGGCAGCGTGATCTCATCGTGCGGAACCTCCTCATACGGCATCTGCTGCAGCAGATGGTCGATGCAGTTCAGCCGCGCGCGCTTCTTGTCGTTGCCCTCGACGATGAACCAGGGGGCCTCCTTGATGTTGGTGCGGGCGAAGGTCTCTTCCTTGGCCTTGGTGTACTGCTCCCAGCGCACCCGCGACTGCAGGTCCATCGGCGACAGCTTCCACTGCTTCATCGGGTCGTGGATGCGCATCAGGAAGCGCATCTGCTGTTCCTCGTCGGTGATCGAGAACCAGTATTTCACCAGCGTGATGCCGGAGCGGACCAGCATACGTTCGAATTCCGGCACGTCGCGGAAAAACTCCTCGACCTGATCCGCATTGGCAAACCCCATCACCCGCTCGACGCCGGAGCGGTTGTACCAGGAGCGGTCGAACAGCACGATCTCGCCGCCCGCGGGGAGATGCGGCACGTAGCGCTGGAAATACCATTGCGACTTTTCGCGTTCGGTCGGCGCCGGCAATGCCACCACGCGGGCGATGCGGGGATTGAGCCGCTGCGTGATGCGCTTGATGACACCCCCCTTGCCGGCGGAGTCGCGGCCCTCGAAGACCACCACCAGCTTCTTCTTGTGGTAGGCGACCCAGGACTGCAGCTTGATCAGCTCGGACTGGAGCCTCAGCAGCTCGCGAAAGTAGGTCATCCGCTCGATGGAAGGCGGATGCGACTTCTTGTAGATCTTGGCGATCTCGAGCGAGAGCGCCGGTTCGGAAAGCTCCAGCTCGTAGTCCTCGTCGAGCGTGTCCTCGAGCTCGGCTTCCAGCCAGTCCTTCGCCCCAGAATTCGGGTTCACTTCATTCATCGCGCAGCTCCGTCGCCTGTCAGCCATCATCGCTTCGGAATGCGCCGCGGCTCCGCCCCGGACACGCCACTCCGTAAGCCGACTGAGATACAGAGGCGCAATGACGGTTTTATTGCAAGGCGACCACAGCCGGGCATGATAGACGATATGTGATCGGCCCGTATCGATAGCGGGGCGACAAGCGGCTGGAATTGTCCTACAAATCCCCTCGCCTCTTTCCCGCGCCCGCCACGGCGCCTCTCCAAAACAAAATCGCGAGGACCCGACATGGAATACCGCACCCTTGGCCGTTCCGGCCTGAAGGTTTCGACATTGACCCTCGGCACCATGACCTTCGGCGGCACGGGCCCGTTCGCCGCCGTGGGCAACTCCGATCTTTCGGAAGCCAAGCGCATCGACACGGCAAACGTCTATTCGAACGGGCTGTCGGAGGAGATCATCGGCGAGGCGCTTGGCGGCAAGCGCAAGAACGACGTGCTGATCGCGTCCAAGGCGCGCATGCGCATCGGCACCGGTCCCAATGACGAGGGCCTATCGCGCCACCATCTGATCCGCGAATGCGAAAAGAGCCTGAAGCGGCTCAGGACCGATGTCATCGACGTCTATTTCGTTCACCAGTGGGACGGCCTCACCCCGGTCGAGGAGACGATCGCGGCGCTCGACACTTTGGTCAACCAGGGCAAGATCCGTTACATCGGCTGCTCCAACTGGTCGGGCTGGCAGGTGATGAAGGCTCTTGCCGTCAGCGACAGCCGACATCAGGCCCGTTTCGTCACCCAGCAGATCCATTACACGCTGGAAGCACGCGAGGCCGAGTATGAATTGCTGCCGATCTCGGTCGACCAGGGCCTCGGCGTGCTGGTCTGGAGTCCACTGGCGGGCGGCCTGCTCTCCGGCAAATATCATCGCGACAGCCCGACCGCGCGCCAGCTCGGCGGCTGGAAGGAACCGCCGATCCGCGACGAGGATCGGTTGTGGCGCATCGTCGACGTGCTCTCCGACATCGGCAAGGCGCGCGGCATCTCAGGGGCGCAGGTCGCGCTGGCCTGGCTGCTCGGCCGTCCGGCCGTAAGCTCGCTGGTGATCGGCGCACGCAACGAGACGCAGCTCAAGGACAACCTCGCCGCGGCCAGCCTGTCGCTCTCCGAGGAAGAACGCCAGCGACTTGACTCGGTCAGCCGGCCGCCGGTGCTTTATCCCTACTGGCACCAGCAGTTCACCGCCAGGGACCGGTTCGGGCCGGCCGACAAGGTGCTCGACCGCTCGCATGCTTAAAACAGTCAGTCGGCAATAAAGCGCCAGACTTCCGGATCGGGCTTTATCTGCCCACTCAACACGAAATATTTATAGAGGACGAGCAGCGAGATCGCCTGCTCGTCCTGTTCATTGCCGAATTGGCGGCAATAGGCGTTGGCGGCGGCAGTTATCCGCGCCGCCTCGGCAGGATGCTTTTCGAAATGGGCCACCTTGTCGACAAGGTCGGAGAAATCAGGCTCGAGCGGCACGTAATGGATATTGGCCTCCACCTTGGCTTCCGCAAACCAGGTTTCGTAGGTCGGCTCCGGCATCAGGCAGAGCGAATTGGAGCTCATGATCCATTTCAGGTTCGTCGCGACGTCATTGCCTTCGAGCGAGACAATGTAGCGATACTGCCGCTGCTGCTCGATGTTCAGGAACGGCTTGCGGTATCCATCCGGCGCGTCGGGCTTGTGGGAACCCGCATCGCAAAACGGTAGGTCGGCGGCCTTTTCCACGAAGCGGGTGCGAAGCGGATTGTTGAGATGACCGCGCCAGACCACCATCGGGCGCTTGTCGGCGAAGGACAGCTTGTCGGGTGGCATGTAGAAGTGGCGGAACTTGTTCAGCTTCATCAGCACGCCATTGGCGTTGTCGTCGCCGATGGGCCGGTCCTTGACGATCCTCGGCACCTCCGGAATGCCGACGACATCGCCATATTCGAAATCGATCAGCAGGCCGGGATCGAAATAGCGGGCGAATTCCTTGAGATCGTAATAATACATGCTGGAAGCGGTCGGCAGCTTGCCGACGGCCACCGCGTCTGGACTGGGCGCGAACGGCTGTTCCAGCTTGTTATAATAGTTCAGACGCGCTCGAACGGTCTTGCCTGAAAGCCTGGCCTGATCGAGCCGGCTGGCCAGGCGGTCGCGGAACAGGGACTGCGGTGCGCGGTCACGCGCGAAATTACGCGCATAGTAGAACAGCTTTGCGGCGGTTCGAGCGAGTGTGGCCATGCGTCCGCGAGTTCAGCAAGATGGTCAATGGTAGTCAGCCTTCATCCCCCTCGTCTCCTACAGCATTCTCCCGGCCATGTTGCAAGCCTGCTAATGCGAATGGCCACACGAGACTTTACGCTGCGACGAGCGCGAACCCTCTTGCGCGCAGACCGCGCCGATCGTCATGCAGCGAGGTGACCAGCCGATCGCGGCTGCCGGCGATGTGAGCGGAAAGCAGCTGAGCCGCTTGCTCGGCGTCGCCGCTCCTGACGGCGGCGAGAATGGCGTGGTGTTCGGCCCAGGCGCGGCCGAGCGCCTTTTCATCCCGCACTTCCAGCCAGCGCGCTCGCGACAGCCTCGTCATCGCATCGCGCACCGCCCTCAACAGGAACTCGTTGCCGGAAAGCCTTGCCAGCTCGATGTGGAAATCCAGGCCGACGCGATGCCACTCCTCGCGCGGCGTTTCCGCATCGCAGGAATCGAGCATCGCGGCGATCAACTCGATGCCGCCACGGTCTTCGAGCGCCGCCGTCAGGCGAACCGCCGCGACCTCGACCGCCTCGCGGTAGACGGCGATCTGTCCGAGTTCCGCGAGGTTGATCGGCGCCACCGTCCAGCCGCGGCCGTCGCGGCCGATCAGCCCTTCCGTTTCCAGGCGCAGCAGCGCCGCCCGCACCGGCGTGCGCGAAGCGCCGAACCGGCTCTCGATCCAGCGCTCGGTTAAACGTTCGCCCGGGCCGATCCCCAGCCCGAGGATCATCTCCCGAAGCTGCCTTTCAACATTCTGCATCTGCGACATTGTCGGTCCGATCTTCAAAGCCGCATTGACAGCGGCAAACGCCAGGTCCATGACGAATACCGGTTTGGTATCCCAAATTGGTATCCATAACAATCCCAGCAGTGGCAAGTGTGACATGACGCCCAGCGAAACCGGACAGAGCGGCTTCAACATCCATTGGCGACGCAATCTCGCGGTCTGCTTCGCTGGCTCGTTCAGCACGCTCATCGCCATGACGCTGCTGCTTCCGTTCCTGCCGCTCTACGTCGAGCAGCTTGGCGCCGAAGGCCTCGCGGCGATTGTGCAGTGGTCGGGCATCGCTTATGGCGCGACCTTCTTCGCGGCCGCGCTGGTGGCGCCCTTGTGGGGCCGGCTGGGCGACCGCTACGGCCGCAAGCTGATGCTGGTGCGCGCCTCGTTCGGCATGGCGATCTGCATGTCGCTGACCGGCATGGTTGAGAGCGTGTGGCAGCTGGTGCTGCTGCGGCTGTTCATCGGCTTTGCCGGCGGCTATTCCTCGGGCTCGACGATCCTGGTGGCGATGCAGACCCCGAAGGAGCGCTCGGGCTGGGCGCTGGGCGTGCTGGCGGCGGGCATCACCGCCGGCTCGCTGGTCGGACCGCTGCTGGGTGGCCTGCTGCCGCCGCTGATCGGCATCCGCGCGACCTTCCTGC
>NZ_RZRY01000527.1:0-4523 GCF_003998035.1 Mesorhizobium sp. M2A.F.Ca.ET.039.01.1.1
CGCGACCCCACCTGCTTCACCGCGAACACCGCCCGCCGCGCTTTTGAATATCGGAGTTTCGCGACCGGTCGGACGACCACGCGGTTGGCCGAGAGTCTTCGCGCAAGCGATTGTTGCCGTGTCGACGTCTCGAAACACGTGGTTCCCGCCGCCCTGTTCACCGGACAGGGCGGCCAGGGCGAATCTATGGGGCGCGGACTCTACGAAAGTGATCCGATCTTCCGCGAAGCCTTCGAAACCTGTGACGCGGTGGTCGCACGGCTTCGCAAACACCGATTGGGCGACATCCTTTACGGAGACGGGACGCTTGCCCATTTGGTTCACGATACCGAATATACCCAGCCCGCTCTGTTCACCATCGAACTCGCACTCGCGCGCGTTCTCGAAGCTAGGGGCTTCGTCCCAGAGATCGTCATGGGCCACAGCATCGGAGAATACGTTGCGGCCCACCTTGCCGGCGTGTTCTCACTCGAGGACGGCCTGCAACTGATCACAAAGCGCGGCGAGCTCATGGGTGGGCTTCCGCGCAATGGCGGGATGGTCGTCCTCACGGCTGATCGGGACACAGCCCATCGGATGATCCGGGACGCCGAAGTCGAGCTCGCCATCGCAGCGGAGAACGGACCAGCCAGTACGGTGGTCTCAGGCGAGAAGGATGCACTTGAAACGCTGATCAAGGCCGCCAAAGAAAAAGGCGTCCCCACGACGCAGTTGAAGGTCTCGCACGCCTTTCATTCGCATCTCATGGATCCCATGCTCGAACAGTTTGAGGCGTTCGCGAGCACCCTTGACTTTTCCAAGCCCGACGGCCGACTGATCAGTGCTAAGACGGGTAAGATCGCTGGCGAGGAAGTGGCTGATGCGCGCTACTGGACCGACCACGTTCGCCAGCCCGTCCTGTTCCATCGGGGCATTATGACGGCAAAGGAAGTTGGGGCGAATCTCTTCCTCGAAATCGGTCCGCACCCCGTCCTGACTCCGATGGCGCAGGCGGCCTTAGATGGCATTGCCTCGCCCTCGCAATTCGTCTCGAGCCTCAATCGCACCCGCAACGACGCAGAGGTTCTCGCCGAGACCGCGGGCCGCCTTTTCGTCGCCGGCCTTACGATCAATACGCTCACCGATCTGCCGGATAATGAACGCCGGCTCGTCGATCTTCCGCTCTATCCCTTCGAGCGTCGGCATCACTGGATCGACACGAAAGCGAGCGCCCCGCTGGCATGGCACTGCCGCCGCGAATGGCACGTGGAAAAGCAGTCGACGCCGCAACTGCCGAAAGACAAGGGCCTCTGGATCGTCTTGGGCAACGGCCTCGGTCTGGCCGGACGTTTGGCTCACGCGATTGAGGCGAAGCGCGAAGGGCTCAGACAGAAAGCAGTCGTTCTTTCGAATGTCGAAACAGGTTTCCCCGGCGTGCTCGACGCGAATGTCGCGGGGATCATCGTCACCCCTGAAAGCGCGGAAGGCGCGTCAAGTGGACAGATCGGCGAGGCGGCGCACAGCCACGCCGCCGCCCTCATGCAGTTCATCCAGACGGTTCAGGCAGCCACCAAGCATGGCAATCTAGCGAAAGCGAAGATTTGGGTCGTCGGCCAGTCCGGCCGCGCCGTTCCGCAAACAGACACATCAATTCCGGACGCGGCTCGTCCAGCCTCACTGGTCAGCGCCTCACTGCATGGAATGGCTATGGTGCTCGCGAGCGAACATCCCGATCTGTGGGGGGGTGACATCGATCTCGGCGCCGAGCCGAGCGACGCAGAAATCGCGGTCGCAATTGGCATTCTTTTCGGTGGTACCGGGTTGGAGGCCGCCTACGCCGTGCGCGGAGAGGAACGCTACGTCCTGCGCCTAAGCGAAAGCGGCGATGTCGGTACGGATTGCAAGATCGATCCGCAGAAGATCTATCTCGTCACCGGCGGACTTGGAGCTCTTGGCTCGCTAATGGTCCAATGGCTGATCAATCGCGGTGCGCGCCGCCTCGTGCTTCTCAACAGGGACGTCGCGGACGGTGCCAAACAGGAACGGCTCGAAGCCCTGCGCCGTACCGGCGCTGAGATCGCGGCGCATGCGGTTGACATCGCCGACCAGGTCGGAGTCGAGCGAATCCTGGGCGATCTCTCTGAGGCGGGCCATCAATTCGGCGGGATAATCCACACCGCCGGCATCGTTCAGGACGCCACACTAGGATCGATCGAGGAGGCGAGCGAACTCGAACGGGCACTCCGCGCCAAGCTCCAGGGTACGCTCGTTCTGGACAATGCGAGCCGTCGCTTCTCACTCGACTTCTTCGTCTGCTTCTCCTCGATTAGCGCGCTTCTCGGTATGAAGGGCCAAGCGGCTTACGTCGCGGCCAATGCCGCCATGAACCGCGTCGTCGAGGGCCGCAACGCCGAGGGACTGCCAGGCGTCAGCATCGAGTGGGGTCCGTGGGCGGAAACTGGGATGGCTTCCGGACTCGATGAGCGCCTGCGCAAGCGCCTGACCGATTTCGGCCTGCTCGCGATCCGCAACCGGGAGGCGCTCGAGCGGCTGGACGGCCTGTTCGCCTCAAGTGGCACGCTCACCGCAGCGCCGATCCTGTGGCGACGTTTCGTCAAGAAGCAGTATGGAGAGACGCCTGCTTGGCTCACGTCTCTGTCGAATGTGTTGAAGAATCCGCAGGCGGCCAATGACTACCAGGCGACAGATCCACTTGCGCGGCGCTTCGGCTCGGTCGCGCCGAGCGAACGCGGTCAGGCCATCGAAAGCTTCCTGCGCGGAGAAGTCGCCCGTGTGCTCGGCATTGCCGATCCGAACAGCCTGCCGATGGACGAAGCACTCAACCAGATGGGGTTCGACTCCTTAGCTACAATTGAGTTCCGCAACGATCTCGCCAAGACCGGCATCAAGGTTTCGCTCCAGAAGCTGGTGATGGGTGCCTCACTTGCGGAGATCGCGGCCGACACTCAGACGCAGGTGACCGCCGCTCTCGGGGGCGTAGCGGATGACGAGACAGAACCGACCGCGCCGGTCATCGCATTCAGCGCCCAGAGCTACGACAAGAGCGCGGTGATCATTCCACATCCCAAGCCCGACGCGCCGATCCGTCTGATCGGCTTTCCCTATGCAGGCGGCGGCCCGCTCGTATTCCAGCACTGGATCGATAGGATGCCGGATCACATAGAGTTCGGCATCCTGCAGATGCCAGGCCGCAGCGCGCGCCTGGAAGAGGGCTTCTGGATGCGGATGGAGGACTTGGTCGACGGCATCGTGCCGGAGATGCTGCCCTTCCTTAAGGGAAAACCCTTCGCCTTCCTCGGGTTTTGCTATGGCGGCGTCCAGGCCTTCGAAGTTGCTCAGCGGGTGCGCCGCGATCACGGGCTGGAACCGGAACACTTCTTCGTGGCTGGGGGTCGCTCGCCACAGATTTACAATGACGACCAGTTCGCCATCGACGTCCAGCAGTTTAATCACGAGACTGGCAAGTCCGAACACGAACTCGATGAGAGCGAGTTCGTGGAGATGCTAAAAGAGGTAAATTTCGCAAACAACAAGGCGCTGTTCGAAGATCCCGAAATGCGCGCGATGATGCTTCCGATTATACGAGCGGATTTCGAGAGCAACAACGCTTATCGCTACGGTTCCCATCCTCCGCTCGACGTCCCAATTACAGCAATAGGAGGCCGCACCGACCCCTATGTTACGGGCGACCACATTATCGGCTGGAAAGAGCATACCACGAAGGAGTTCAAGGCGCATTTTTGCGCTGGCGGTCACTTTTTCATGGAACACCAGATCGAACTCCTTACTCGAGTCGCCATCGAAGATCTTGAGCCCGTCGTCCAGCGGTTGGCCGCACATGGCAAGCGCCAACTTACGGTGATGACCTGACTACCGGCTTCAGTCAGACCATCAGTCGACCCGTTTTGCAGCGTTCGGCCGCGAAACCTGCCGTTGGATGCAGCAATATGTCAGAAGCGGCCAAACTGCTTTCTGAAGAGGGAGCTAACGCACTTCTCGACTTGAATCGTCGTGGCCCGCGCAGCACATTCTGTAATGTCGTGAGGCGTAGATGCAGTCCGGCTTCGCGCAATTTGGCTGTTGAGCATGTTGGGAGTAACGAATAAACGCTGAGGTTTTCAGCAGCCCCATTTTTGTGAAGCGATCGGCCTGTATCGTCCATTTGCCGGCCTTGTGGACGCTATCGATTTCCTCAATAAAATGGCCTGAAGATCGCAGGGATTCGACTTACGAGACCGCCCTGAGGGCGTGTCACGACGCATGTAGCGGTGCCTGCAATGCCTTTGTCGGCTTTGCGAACCGAGCCGCCATTATGCAGTGGATCGCGATCAAGAGTAGATAATAAAGTCCTCGACCGCCAGGAGGGTGGTTTGGAAATATGGAGCAGGGCGATGCCAAATACGATTGTCATGATCATCGGCATGCTGAAAAGCCGGTTCCAGGGGGTGCGGATTTTGGGGTCACAGAGCAGGGCGAAGTTGATCCCGCTTCATTGACCGTGCGCGGCTGGCAACGGGCGGGTG
>NZ_RZRY01000528.1:0-4522 GCF_003998035.1 Mesorhizobium sp. M2A.F.Ca.ET.039.01.1.1
ACGTAGATCATCGTGTTCTGCAGGCGGCGGTGCAACAGCTTGATCTCGACGCGCAATTCCGAACGCAGCTTGGCGTCGAGATTGGAGAGCGGCTCGTCGAACAGGAAGACATCGACGTCGCGTACCAGCGCCCGCCCGATCGCAACGCGCTGGCGCTGGCCGCCCGAAAGCGCCGAGGGCTTCCTCTGCAAAAGCGGCTCGATCTGCAGGATCTCGGCGGCGCGGGCGATGCGTTTGGCGATCTCGTCCTTCGGCACGCCGGCGACACGCAGGCCGAAGGAAAGGTTCCTCTCCACCGTCATCTGCGGATAGAGCGCGTAGGACTGGAACACCATGCCGATGCCGCGATCCTTCGGTTCTTCCCAGGTGACGTTCTTGCCCTTGATGAAGATGCGGCCGTCCGAAATGTCGAGCAGACCGGCGATGCAGTTGAGCAAGGTCGACTTGCCGCAGCCGGACGGTCCGAGCAGCACGATGAACTCGCCCTCGGCGACATCCAGGTTGAGCGTCTGCAGCACCGAGACGGCGCCGAAATTGAGCGACAAGTCCTGGATCGAAACGCTGGGATTGGCGATGTCCATCATCATCCTTTCACCGCGCCGGCGGCAATGCCGCGCACGAAGAGCTTGCCGGAAACGAAGTAGACGATGAGCGGAACCAGCCCGGTCAGGATGGTTGCGGCCATGTTGACGTTGTATTCCTTCACGCCTTGCACCGAATTGACGATGTTGTTGAGCTGCACCGTCATCGGATAGGTGTCGGGGCGCGTGTAGACGACGCCGAACAGGAAGTCGTTCCAGATGCCGGTCACCTGCAGGATGATGGCGACGACGAAGATCGGCAGCGACATCGGCAGCATGATGCGCAGGTAGATGCCCCAGAAGCCGGCGCCGTCGACGCGCGCGGCGCGGAACAATTCCTCGGGCATCGAGGTGAAATAGTTGCGGAAGAGCAGCGTCAGGATCGGCATGCCGAAGATCGAATGCACGATCACCAGCCCGGTCAGCGAGCCGTAGATGCCGATCTCGCGCAGGATGATGACGATCGGATAGATCATCACCTGATAGGGAATGAAGGCGCCGACGATCAGGATGATGAAGAAGGTGTCGGCGCCCTTGAAGCGCCAGTTGGCCAGGGCATAGCCGTTCACCGAGGCGATCGCGATCGAGAGCAGCACCGACGGCACGGTGATGCGCACCGAATTCCAGAAGCCGCGCGACAGCCCGTCGCAATTGAGCCCGGTGCAGGCGGTGGCCCAGGCCTTCAACCAAGGCTCGAAGGTGATCTCCATCGGCGGCGAGAAAATGTTGCCGAGGCGGATCTCGGGCATGCCCTTCAGCGATGTGACGATCATCACGTAAAGCGGCAGAAGATAATAGAGCGCGACAACGATGAGCGTGCCGTAGAGGAAGATGTTGCGGCGCGACAGCACATGCCGCGGCTTCGGCCCGCTGGGGCCGGCGGCATCGCGCCTGAGCGCTTCGGCGCCGGGGGATAGGGAGGCGACGTCAGCCACGTTTCTTGCCTCCGAATTCGAGATAGGCCCAGGGCACGATGACGATCACCACCGAAAGCAGCATCATGGTCGAGGCGGCGAAACCCTGGCCGAGATTCTGGGCGAAAAACATGTAGTCATAGACATATTTGGCCGGCACTTCCGAGGCGATGCCGGGGCCGCCGCTGGTCTGCGCCACGACGAGGTCATAGACCTTGACGATGCCCGCGGCGATGATCACCAGCGTGGTGATGAAGACCGGCCGCATCATCGGGATGATGATGAAGAGATAGGTCTTCCAGGCGGGGATGCCGTCCACTCTCGCCGCCTTCCAGATGTCCTCGTCGATACCGCGCAGGCCGGCGAGCATCAGGCACATGATGAGCCCCGTGCCCTGCCAGAGCGCGGCGATCGAAATGCCGTAGATGACGATGCTGGAATTGTAGAGCGGGTCGAAGCTGAAGCTCGTCCAGCCGAGGTCGCGCACCACGCGCTGCACGCCGAAATCCGGATTGAGCAGCCATTGCCAGACCAGCCCGGTGACAATGAAGGACAGCGCGAAGGGATAGAGGAAGATGGTGCGGAACGTGTCCTCGAACCGGATCTTCTGGTCGAGAAGCGCCGCCAGCAGAAAGCCGATGACCAGCGAGAACACCAGCGAGATCGCGCCATAGATCAAGAGGTTCTCGATCGAGACCAGCCAGCGCGATGTCGACCAGAGCCGGTGGTACTGGTCGAGCCCGACGAAGTTGAGCCGCGGCAGGAGCTTCGAATTGGTGAAGGAATAGAGCACCGTCCAGGCCGTACCGCCGACGAACACCACCAGAGCCGTCAGGATCATCGGGATCGACGCGATCTTGGCGTTCAGGTTGCGGAAAAGCTGATTCGGGCGTTCGCTGTTGCTCATCTCGGCAGCCGGGCAATGAGACGTCAGGCTCCCGGCCCCGGATAGGCTGGGGTCGGGAGTTGGCGGGGGCGCCGTCGATCAGTCGGCCGACGCGATGATGTCGGCGAAGCGCTTCTGCGCGTCTTCGAGCGTCATGTCGGGCTTGGCGAAGAATTCGGAGAACAGGTCCTCCTTCTGCTTCTGGCTGTCCTGCGAGAGCAGCTGGTCCGTCCACGGCATGACGGCGCCCTTGGCGAGAATGGCGAGGCCCTTCTTCATGCAGTCGTTCGCCGTGTTGAGGTCGACGTCGCCGCGCACCGGCAGCGAGCCCTTCTTGAGGTTGAAGGCGACCTGGGTCTTGGGATCGAGCAGCGTTTCGGCCAACACTTCCTGCGCCTTGGACTTGTCGGCGTCCTTGAGCAGCGGGAAGTAGAAGGCGTCGCCGCCGGTGGCGATCACCTCATTCAGGCCGAGGCCGGGCAGGCAGGTATAGTCCTTGCCGGCGGTCTTGTCGGCGACCTGGAACTCGCCCTGCGCCCAGTCGCCCATGATCTGGCCGCCGGCCTTGCCGGTGATGACGAGATTGGTCGCCTGGTTCCAGTCCTGCACATTGGTGTTCTTGGCCATCTTGCGGGCGTCGTCCGCCGCCTTGAACACCTTGGCGATTTCGGGACCGGCGGCGAATTTGGCGTCCTTGTCCTTATACACTTTCAGGAAGGCGTCGGTGCCGCCAACCGCGGCCAGCAGCACGTCGAAGGCGCCCGATGCCTGCCAGGGCTGCCCGCCGACCGCGAGCGGGATGATACCGGCTTTCTCCAGCGCCGGAGCGGCGGCCACGAATTCATTCCAGTCCTTCGGCGTCGGCACGCCGGCCTTCTGGAAGGCGTCATTCGACAGCCACAGCCATTGCCAGGAATGGATGTTGACCGGCACGCAATAGATCTTGCCCTCGATGGTGCACGAGTCGAGCAGGCTCTTTGGCCGCACGATCTCGGTCCATTTGTCCTTGGTGGCGATGTCGGTGAGGTCGCGCATCAGCCCGGCCTGGACCAGTTCCTCGGCCTGGCGGCCGTGGTTGAACTGAGTGGCGCCCATCGGGTCGCCGCCGGTGATGCGGCTGATCATGATCGGCCGCGCCGTGCCGCCGGAGCCTGCGATGGCACCGTCGACCCAGTGATTGCCCGTGGCATCGAATGCCTTGGCAAGCTCGGCCACCGCCGCCGCTTCACCGCCCGAAGTCCACCAATGGGTGACTTCGAGGTCGGTCGCAGCCGCCGGACCGGCAAAGTTGAGCGCAACCGTCGCGGCAAAGGCGGCAGTCAGGAATTTGTATCGCATTTCGGCTTCCTCCCAGAATCTGAAACGTTACAGATTTTGGATACGGCAAATGGCCGGCATAGGCAACCCCTTGTCTTAAAGCGGCCTAAGATTTTTTCGAGGCGCGAACAAAATCCTTCTCTCAAAGCGCCAAAGCTGGTGCCAAAGTGATTGATCGTGGCTGAAACCGGTCCCAGATCGATATTTCTTTTTGATTCCAGGGACTTTGGGTTCATCTCCGCCCGCGGACTGCAAAGGTCGTGACCTTGCCGGCCAATCACGAAGATTGGCAATCTGTAACGTTTCAGTATACTGGTGCTCGCCGCGGGCAGAAGTCGCGCAGTCGTCAACGCCGCACGATTGCCGGCTGGCCCCGCGGCTGCTATGCGCCTGGCGGGCGGGACGAATGGATAGACGGGTAACGAAGAAGGGCGACGACGCGTCAGGCAAGGAGCGGCCGACGCTGAAGACGCTTGCCTTCATGACCGGGCTTGGCGTCACGACGGTGTCGCGTGCGCTGAAGGATGCGCCCGAGATCGGCGCCGAGACCAGGCGCCGCGTCCAGCTCGTCGCCAAACAGATCGGCTATCGTCCGAACCGCGCCGGCGTGCGCTTGAGGACCGGCAAGACCAACGTCATCTCGCTTGTGCTGAACACCGAGCACGAGCTGATGAGCTTCGTCTCGGACATCATCTACGGCGTCACCGAGGTCATCGCCGACACGCCCTATCACCTGATCGTCACGCCCTATTCGCGCTCGCAGGATTCGCTCGACCCGGTGCGCTATCTGGTCGAGACGGGCTCGGCTGACGGCGTCATCATAT
>NZ_RZRY01000529.1:0-4495 GCF_003998035.1 Mesorhizobium sp. M2A.F.Ca.ET.039.01.1.1
GTGCCCAGCAGCGGGCGGGCGACGGCGGCAAAGACGCCGTAGCGGATCTTCTTGCCGTCGGGCGTTGTGAAGAAGCCGCCCGCGGCATTCCGCGGCGCGGGATTGTCCTCGGTCAGATGGAAAAGATCCGTCATTCGGCGAGTCGCTGGTTGTTCTTTGCCCGAGCGGGCAAGGCGTCGGCATGGTGATAGACGGCCAGGCGGCAAAAGCAAAGGCGCCGCGAGGATTTACGCAACCGCCCTGAAATGGGAAGGCCGGAAGTGCCTGCGGCGCACTTCCGGCCTCTGTCGATCCGGGAGGAAGGGACGTTGCACCCGGTTCGGCCTCGGCGGCGCCGGGATCAAAGCACCGCTTGTCTCTTTGTCTTGCGCAATTCCGGTCGGAAAGCGCCTCGCGCTTCTCTTGGAATTGCTCCAACTTGACCAAAGCCTAGTGCCGAGCGGCTGAACGGATGCCGAAGCTGCGGTTCATCCGCCGTTCATCAACATGGCGGTTTTGCGTCGATCAAAAAGCCTTGAAATGGCTTTCTCCGCTTCCCAAATGAAGTTTGCGGCAGCCGATTGTCGGGGTCGCTGGCCTATCCGGAACGCCTTTCGAGGGTTTCGTACCGGGTCACACGCAAACCATGTTGCTCAACAGGAGAACACCTCATGCGTCACGTTGATTTTTCCCCACTTTATCGTTCGACCGTCGGCTTCGACCGGCTGTTCACCATGCTCGATTCGCTCGGCCAGCCCGAGACCGCGCAGACCTATCCGCCCTATAACATCGAGCGCACCGGCGAGAACGCCTATCGCATCTCGATGGCCGTTGCCGGCTTCTCGGAAGACGAAATCTCGAT
Organism: Mesorhizobium sp. M2A.F.Ca.ET.039.01.1.1; assembly: GCF_003998035.1. Taxonomy (NCBI): domain Bacteria; kingdom Pseudomonadati; phylum Pseudomonadota; class Alphaproteobacteria; order Hyphomicrobiales; family Phyllobacteriaceae; genus Mesorhizobium; species Mesorhizobium sp. M2A.F.Ca.ET.039.01.1.1. The sequence continues at coordinate 842 of NZ_RZRY01000529.1, forward strand.
TGAAGCCCACCGCAACGTGCTGACCGTCAAGGGCGAGCGCAAGGAAGAGGGCAATGGCGAGGGTTCCGAGCTGCTCTACCGAGGCATTGCCTCGCGCGCTTTCGAGCGCCGCTTCCAGCTCGCCGACCATGTCGAGGTCGAGGGCGCCACGCTGAAGAACGGCCTGCTCTTCGTCGACCTCAAGCGCAACATTCCCGAGGAGCTGAAGCCGCGCAAGATCGCGATTACCCAGTCTTCGGACAAGGCCAAGCAGATCGAGGCGAAAGCGACCGCGTAATCCGCGGACTTTTCCAGACGACGTCTCCCTCCCGAGACGAAAGCGGCGCTGCGAGGCGCCGCTTTTTATTGGGTGCGCCCGCCTACGGGCCTTTCTGACCTCTTTTGAAGCTGCGGCGGAGCATGAAGGCCCCTGGTGAACCAGCCTCATCGTCGAGCCGAGCGGCGGCTTGGTCATGGCAGGACGCTCAGCCGAGCAATTGGCCCAGGCGGTCGATCTCCTCGGTCGTGGTCGCGAAGCTGGCGACGAAGCGGTAGATCGCTTCATTGTCGCCGAGATGGCCGTCGAATCCTGAAGGCACGCCCCATTCATGGAATTTGCCGCCAGCCGCCCGCAGCCTTTCAGCCGTGGCGCTGTCGAGGACCGCGAAGACCTCGTTGGCTTGCGGCAGCCAGGCGAGCCTGCCCGTCGGCGCGTCCTCGATCGTCTCGGCCAGACGCGCTGCCATTTGATTGGCGTGCCTGGCCATCCTCAGCCACAGGTCGTCGGTGAAATAGGCTTCGAACTGGGCCGAGATGAAGCGCGCCTTGGAGAAGGTCTGCCCGGCGCGCTGACGGTGCAGGCGCAGGTCCTTACTGACATCCGGATTGAGGATCAGCACCGCGTCGGCCATCCAGCAGCCATTCTTGGTGGCGCCGAAGGAGATGACGTCGACGCCGCTCTTCCAGGTCATTTCGGCCGGGCTGATGCTAGTCGCGGCAATCGCATTGGCGAAGCGCGCGCCGTCCATGTGCAGCGGCAGCTTGTGGCGGCGGCTGACCTCGGCGATCGCCTTGACGTCGTCGACGCTATAGACCGTGCCGACCTCGGTCGCTTGGGTGATGGTGACCGCCATCGGCTGACCGGCGGGAGCCAGATCCTGCGAATAGCGCTTGATAGCCCGGTCGAGCGCTTCCGGATTGATGCGCCCCAGCGGCCCGGGAACCGGCGCCATGCGCGCGCCGCCGGTGTAGAAACCCATCGCGCCGAACTCGTCGACATTCATATGCGCTTCGGAGTGGCAAAGCGCGATGCCGCCGATACGGTTCAACGCGGCCATCGAAAGCGCGTTCGCCGCGGTGCCGGTCGCGGCGAAGAAGACTTGCACCTCCCGCTCGAAAATCTCGTTGAAGCGGCGATAGACGGCCCGGTCCAGATCGCCGTCGCCATAGGCGACAGCGGATCCGTCGGCATGGCGCGACAGATTGGCCGAAATGTCGGGATGGACGCCCGCCCAGTTGTCGGAAGCAAAGAACATCGAGAGATCCGTATCGTGATTACCAAAAGCGGCGGGACTTGACCGCTTAGGCGGGAGAAGCGCAAGGGCCAATCACCGGCAAAGCGGTGAAGCCAGCGCCTAGCCTCGAAAGACCCGGATCGAAGCTTGCGTTGCCGGTACTCGTCACGAAATTTTGTGTCGCGTCACGCCCAAGTTTTTTGTGAATCGGTCTTGTATGGTCCCCTGATTTCTGCCATAAAAATTTAGGACAGTAGTGCTGTCTTATTTTGTCGCACAAAACAGGCTGGACTGGCGTATCATTGCTGCCATTCCGGCCATTGTCGCGAGCGGCGGGTAGACGGCCCGGCTCTGGCCTGTACGATACCGGATGCGAACCGGGCGTATAGCCGTATGGTTCGATGGATTTCGCAAGACGTGCAGCAAGGATCAAGGGGAAGCCTTGTGCTTCCCAAGGCAAGCCAGCGCCCTGAGACAGTCGGGGCCAAGGTGGAGAACGGAGGATAGGACGATGACGGAACTGACGCCATCTGCGATCTACGGCCAGGCCGCGCAGACGAAAGCGGCAGCCGTTAAAAACACCGTCCGGACCCAAGCCCTCCGAACTTCCGGCGGCCCGGCCGCCCAGGGCCTCTACGATCCGCGCAACGAGCATGACGCCTGCGGCGTCGGCTTCATCGCCAATATGAAGGGCGTGAAGTCGCACCGGATCGTCGAGGACGGTCTGGCGATGCTGGAAAACCTCACCCATCGCGGCGCCGTCGGCGCTGACCCGCTGGTCGGCGACGGCGCCGGCGTGCTGGTGCAGATCCCGGACGCTTTCTTCCGCGAGGAAATGGCGGCCAAGGGCGTCGAACTGCCGCCTGCAGGTCAATACGGCGTCGGCCATTGGTTCATGCCGCAGGACGCGGCGCTTCGCGCCCATATCGAAGAGATCATCGCCGAATCGGCGCAGTCGGAGGGGCTGCCGCTCATCGGCTTCCGCGACGTGCCGGTCGACAATTCGTCGCTGTCGAAGGCGCCCGATATCGAGGCCTCGGAGCCTTTCCACCGGCAGGTGTTCATCGGCCGTACGGCCGACATCCCGGATGACGAGGAATACGAGGCGCGGCTCTATTTGCTGCGCAAGGTGATCTCGGGCCGCATCTATGCTGAGAACGACAACAAGGACATCGGCGCCTATTGCGTGTCGCTGTCGGCGCGCACCATCATCTACAAGGGCATGTTCCTGGCCTACCAGGTCGGCGCCTATTATAAGGACCTCAAGGATCCGCGCTTCGAAACGGCGCTGATCCTCGTTCACCAGCGCTTCTCGACCAACACCTTCCCGTCGTGGAAGCTGGCGCATCCCTATCGCATGGTCGCGCATAACGGCGAGATCAACACCGTGCGCGGCAACAACAACTGGATGGCGGCGCGCCAGGCCTCGGTCGATTCCGAGCTGTTCGGCAACAACATCTCGAAGCTGTGGCCCATCTCCTATGAGGGCCAGTCGGACACGGCGTGCTTCGACAACGCGCTGGAGTTCCTGTTCCAGGGCGGCTATTCGCTCACCCACGCCATGATGATGCTGATACCGGAAGCCTGGGCCGGCAACAAGCTCATGGATGCCGACCGCAAGGCTTTCTACGAGTATCATGCGGCGCTGATGGAGCCGTGGGATGGTCCGGCGGCGGTGGTGTTCACCGACGGTCGCCAGATCGGCGCCACGCTCGACCGCAACGGCCTGCGCCCGGCGCGCTACATCGTCACCGACGACGACCGCGTCATCATGGCGTCGGAAGCCGGCGCGCTGCCGGTGCCGGAGGAAAAGATCGTGCAGAAGTGGCGGCTGCAGCCCGGCCGCATGCTGCTGATCGACCTCGCCAAGGGCCGCATCATCTCCGACGAGGAGATCAAGTCGGAGATCGCGACCAGGCATCCCTACAAGACCTGGCTCGTCAACACGCAGTTGATCCTGGAAGACCTCAAGCCGGTCGAGCCGCGCGCGCTGCGCAAGGATGTCAGCCTGCTCGATCGCCAGCAGTCCTTCGGCTACACGCAGGAAGACACCAAGCTTCTGATGGCGCCGATGGCTACCACCGGCCAGGAAGCTGTGGGCTCGATGGGCACCGACACGCCGATCTCGGCCATGTCGGACAGGTCGAAGCTGCTCTACACC
>NZ_RZRY01000052.1:0-17146 GCF_003998035.1 Mesorhizobium sp. M2A.F.Ca.ET.039.01.1.1
TGTCTGGCCCATGATGCGCGCTCGTCTAGTCGGATAATTTTTTTTGACTATCATTGGACCGATCAGTCCAGTAGGCCCGAGCGGCTGAAGCTGCTGCTGCCTCGGGGATCAATCTAGCAGCAACTCTGGGAGGAACATTTGACCGCGAATAGATCGAGATCAATTGCAGCAGGGGCGCTGCTTCTGCTTGCTGGACTTCAGCCGGTGCTGGCCGAGGAGACGCAAGTCGATGTCGGACTGGACAAGCCCATTACCGTGACCAAAGGCGGGCTGAAGAAGATCGCGCTGTTCATAGAGATCGGGACCAATTCGGCCGTACAATCCACCGTCACCGGCGCGAAGGAAGAAGCGGCCAAACACGGTATCGAGGTCGATGTGTTCGATGCACGCTTCGATATTGCCCGCCAAGTAAACCAGATGCAGAACGCCCTGCTAGCCGGCTATGACGCCTGGGTCGTCGCGGCAATCGAAGGCAACCAAGTATGCGACATGGCTGCCAAAGAGGCACCCAAGGCCGGCATACCAGTTGCGGTGGTTACGATGTCGATCTGTGGCCGCTCGGTAAACGAGGGCGAGCAACTGTGGTCGCCGGGCACGTTGACCTATATCGGCGGTAACGAAACGCCGTCGGCTTTCAAGAAAGTGATTATGCAGGCGGTCAAGGACAAGCCCGGCCCGCAGAAAATCGCGCTTCTTACGGGGCAAGAGATTCATCCCATAACGCAGGCCTTTGACAAGGCGGTCGCCGCGGTCCTGAAGGAACACCCGGAGGTCCAAGTGGTGGCAACGCATAGGACCGACTATTCACCAGAGATGAACCAACAGAAGACCCAGAACATCCTCCAAGTGGCGCCTGACGTGGATGCCATCGTTGGCGTTTACACCAATATGTCGAAGGGTGCTGCAGCGGCGCTGGAGACTGCCGGCCGCGCTGGTCAGGTCCGTCTGTACGAGGCAGGGGGAACGAAATGGTCGGTGGACGCGATCAAGTCGGGCACAATCTCGGCTACGACTGGTTACTATCGAGCAACGGCCGCCGCGACCGCTGTGCGGCTTCTCGTGGATGCCTTCGACGGCAAACCAGTACCCCATGTCGTCCTCAATGATGGACATGCCCTGCTTCCCGGCCAAACCCCCGGTGAAGTTGCGATCATCACGAAGACGAATGTGGACGGATACGTGCCTGAATCGCCCTGAGCAGCTCTGTACTCCACATAGCGCGGGTCCCGGCGCCAGATCGCCTGGACCCTCCTGCGTTGATTATCCCATGCAACTGGCGCTGTAGGCCTCTCGCTCGCGATCAGGACGACGCGCCTTCTCGAGAAAGAAAAACCATGGACAATCCAATTGATGTTCTCAATGCGTTTTATGATGCCGAACGTCGCTACATGGCCGCGGGCGGCGCGGCCGCAGGTGCGTCGTTCGACGAGATGGCATCCACACTGCATCCCGACGTCGAGTTGCATCAATCGCCGGATTTGCCTTGGGGGGGCGAGTATCGAGGGCATGCCGGATTCCGGGAATGGTCGCTCAAGATGAGCGACGCCTTCGACCAGTTATCGGTTGAGGACGCGCGGTTTCTTGTTGCCGAGGACAAAGTAGTTATCCTTTGCCGACTGGTCACCCGCGCAAGACGTAGCGGTGACGTGCTCGATGCGCCTATGGCTCAGGTCGTGACCGTTCAGAATGGCCGCATCACAGAGTTTCGTCCATTCTACTGGCACGTACCTGACTACGTCTCCGCCGCGGGACACGCGCCCAGGACCTGAGGCCGGCTGGGCTGGTGTTGTGGACATCCTTGCGCGTATCGGCTAAAAAGGAACCAGCTAAGCAGGTTACCCATGGCACGCAAGATTTCCGCAGGCGATCTAGAATTCCGCTTCCGATCGAACCGGCTTGTGCTCGATTTCATCGCGACTGTGGGAGAGAGGGGACATCGCGACATCGAGCGGCTGGGCACCCTAGACGATCTGGATAGGTGGATCGAGGCGGCTGGCTTCGCGGTAAAAGATATCGTTCTGAAAGACGAGGACCTTGCAGATGCAAAGGCTCTCCGCGACGTTATGGTCCACGTGCTATCCGATGTTGTCGCTGGACGCACACCCGATCGCGCGGATGTTCACGCGCTCAATCAGGCCGCCAAACGACCGCCCTTGCGTCCTGAATTGGGGGAAGGGGGAGCCAGCCTGACCTGGCATGCGGACGTCCTCGTGCCGTCTATACTCTCGACGCTTGCTCGTGACTTTCTGCAACTGGTTGGCGAAAGAACCGATCTCGACCGAGTGAAGCGGTGCGCGGATCCGACCTGCAACATGTATTTTCTCGACTTGAGTCGCGCGAATAACAGGATCTGGTGCGCGACCGATGGCAGGGGGTGCGGCAACAAGGCCAAGAAGCGGGCTTTCGTCGCGCGCCATCGCCACACAAGTTGACCAGATGCCGCCTGTTAGCCGGCGACGATGCGGTATGTTGCCTGAAGGTGCTGGCGCAGGAGCTCCACCGCGTGGTCGGTATCGCGTGCCAAAGCCGCCGCGACGATCGAGCGGTGCTCTTCGTCGACGTTGCGGGTGTTGCGCTCCATGGGCACAGAAAGCCGCCGGAACCGTTCGCTCTGGCGAAACAGCGCTCTCCTAGTATCGGCAAGCCACCTGTTTTCCATGCCGGACGCCAACTCCTCATGAAGGTGAGCATGCAAGTCACTCCAAGACTCGTTCATCTGTGGAGGCAATTCATCCGTATATCTCTGCGTTGCGAGCAGCTGCCGCAAAGCCTCTTCAACTCGCCCCTCCCAGGCTCCGTCTCCGGATGCGATGGACAGGCGCAGGCAGATTGATTCGATCTCGATGCGGGCTTGGGTCAACTCCGCGAAATCCTGCGAGGAAAATTGGCTCACCTCGAACCCCTTCTTCGCCTTCAGTTCCACGAGCCCTTCACCTTGCAGGGCTGACAAGGCTTCTCGAACTGCGGGCAGAGTCACCTCGAGGCGCCCGCACAATTCGCTGATATTGAGCTTTTGACCCGGCAGAAGCCTGCCATGGAGGATTTCTAAGCGCAGTCGCTCCCTGACGAGGGACGCCTTGTTCGCCGGCTCCTGCTGCATCCGCGACTCCATTCCAAGCTTGAAAACGACCATATCCAACCTTTTACGCCAAAGATAATATATTATTGTTGACTCGCTGTCCTGTTCCAACTAGGTTCGCTTCAAGAGGATTTTCCCAGAGGAAATTAATATGCGGTTCAGGTCACTGCGGCGCTCCGGCGCTTTGGGCGTAGGTGTCTTTGTGGGCAACGCCTGGCGAGGAGCGTTTGAAAACGAAACAGGTTATGTAGGTTCTCTCGACCAATTGGTAGCGCGGGGCCGCGAAGGCCTTATCGAGGCCTTTCGGTCGCTTCGTGAGGCGCCGCTTCTTGATGATGCTGCGGTAGAGGTGCTGCCTCCACTGCGCACGCCCCCGAAGATCGTTTGCGTAGGGCTCAACTATTCCGACCACACCGCCGAAAGCGGATACAAGCAGCCGGAATATCCCACCTTCTTTCCCCGCTTCGCGTCGAGCCTGATGGGCCACGATGTTCCGATGGTGCGCCCCCGTGTCTCGGATACGCTCGATTTTGAGGGCGAGTTGGCCGTCGTTATTGGCGTCGGCGGACGACACATAGCGAAAGCGGACGCGCTTTCTCACGTGCTCGGATATTCAGTCTTCAACGACGGCTCGGTTCGGGAATATCAGTTCAAGACGCCGCAATGGACGATCGGAAAGAACTTCGATTCGACGGGCGCCTTTGGTCCGGATCTCGTTACGGCCGACGAGTTGCCAGAAGGTGCGGCGGGACTGCAAATCGAAACTCGCCTCAACGGTGAGGTCGTGCAATCGGCGTCGATCAATCAACTGATTTTCGACGTCGCCACGCTGATTGCCACGCTTTCGGAGGCGGTGACACTTGAGATTGGCGACGTGATCGTGACGGGCACCCCGTCCGGTATCGGGCACGCGCGCAACCCAAAGCTTTACATGAAGCCCGGGGACATTTGCGAGGTGGAGATAGAGCGTGTCGGGCTACTCCGGAACAGGATTCTCGATGAGGGCGAGGCTTCGGGTCTGCGCGCGGCGTAGAGACTTGGCAGGTCACTCGGGAGGACGACATGACAGCCTTAAGGGGATATATAGCAAGTGATGCCGAGGGTGGCGTTCTCGGTGTTCACTCACTCGACAGCTTCACATTCTCCGTTCCGGACCTCGCTCAGGCGGAAACGTTTCATGCGTCTTTCGGCCTGGATGTGCGGCAGGATGGGAACGGCCTTGCTCTTTGCACGTTCGGACACAGCCATACTTGGTGCCGCATTGCTGAGGGCCCGCACAAGTCGCTGGGCTACCTTTCCTTCGGGATTTTCGAACAAGACCTAGCGCCGTTTGCGCGACGGTTGGGCGACCTGGGCGTTCATCGTCTCGATCCGCCGCGAGGACTGGAATCCAACGGCATCTGGTTTCGCGATCCGGACGGCACATTGGTCGAACTCAAGGTCGCGGCAAAGTCTTCGCCGGACACCAAAGGCCATGGGCAGTTTCAGTCTTCTCCTCCGGGCGTTGCCGGTGCTCCTGCGCGAAGGAACGCGCCTGCCACGCGGCCTAACCGCATGTCGCATGTGCTGCTTTTCACGGCCGATGTCGATCGTGCCGTGAAGTTCTATGAAAGCGCTCTCGGTCTCGCGCTTTCTGACCGCACCGGCAATGAGATTGCCTTCCTGCACGGTCGTCATGGAAGCGACCACCATCTGGTGGCGTTCGTACGATCTACTGGACCGGGCATCCATCATACGAGTTGGGAAGTCGATAGCCTGAATGCGATTGGCCTCGGCGCGATGCAGATGGCCGACAAAGGCTTTTCCCGTGGATGGGGCCTTGGTCGACATGTCCTTGGATCCAACTACTTCCACTATGTGCGTGATCCATGGGGCAGCTATGCCGAGTACTCCTGCGACATGGATTTCATTCCCAAGAACATGGAATGGCGGGCAGGGGATCACGACGCGAAGATGCCTTCTATATCTGGGGACCGACACCGCCGGACGATTTCGCGGTGAACCATGAGCTGCGGGGGCGTTGACGGTGTCGACAGGGCCCCACCATTCGTCACTCGGCGGCAAGACCATACTTGTGGCGGGTGCATCCAGCGGCATCGGTAAAGCTACCGCGATACGTGTGGCTGAGGCAGGCGCCGCGGTCGTGTTGGTTGGCAGGCGATTATCGGAGTTGCATGCGATCGAAACGGCAATCGCGGCCGCCGGCGGCCAGGCCGTATCGGTGCAGCTCGACGTGACCGATACCACGGCCCTTGGTGCTGCGGTCGCATCGTTGCCGCGGCTAGACGTGTTGATCAACAGCGCCGGATTGAACATCCCGGAGCCGATCGCTGTCGTGACGGAGGAACATTACGACAGGCTGTTTGGGCTTAATCTGAAGGCAGCTTTTTTCCTCTCGCAGGCTGCGGCAGCCAAGATTGCTGCACATGGCAAGGGCGGCGCCATGATCCACATCACTTCGCAGATGGGGCACGTGGGCGCGGCGAACCGCACGGCTTACTGCGCATCAAAGCATGGGGTGGAAGGGCTGGTGAAGGCGCTGGCCATTGAACTGGCGCCAATGAATATTCGGGTTAACGCCATTGCGCCGACTTTCATCGAGACGCCGATGACCGCGCCGATGTTCGAAGATGGCGGCTTCCGCGCAGAGGTCATGTCGAAAATACCCCTGGGGAGGGTTGGAGTACCGCAAGACGTGGCGGAAGCCGCTGCATTTCTGGCGAGCGACGGCGCCGCGCTCGTCACGGGAACAAGCCTGAAAGTAGATGGCGGCTGGACCGCCCAGTGAGGCTGTTGTGGCCTGAACCGGGCAAGGACCAGGCATCTGTGTTGAGGGAGGATACAATGAAGCTGATTGCCTGTGCCTTGGCGCTCGGGATCTTTGGGGTTCAACCGCTCTACGCCGGGGAGACGGTCGACGTCGACGTGGGCGGCGGTATGGTTGTCAAGCTCGCCAAAGATCGGCCGCTGAAGATCGCTTTCTTTTCCGAAGGCACCAACAATTCCGCGATGACTGCAAGCATCGAGGGTGCCGAGGAAGCCGCGGCCAAGCATGGCTGGGCGATCGATGTTTTTGACGGGAGCTTCGATGCCGTCAAACAGAGCAACCAAATCGCGAACGCTCTGAATCGCGACTATGACGCTTTTATTGTCAAACCACTCGAAGGCAACACCATGTGTGAGCCCGCGTCGGTTACCGCGCCGCAGCGCAATATCCTTGTCGTCAACGCGGTGCTTCCGATCTGCGGACGTTCCGGAAAGGAAGGCGAGGCGCAGTGGTCCCCAGGAACGCTCGCCTATGTTGGTGGTACACAAACTCCGGACGCATTCCTGGAGGTGCTCCACAAAGTCCGCGAACTCGCGCCGGGGCCACAGAAGGTGGGCATCCTCACAGGCAACGACCTCAATCCCATTACGCTGAACTTCGAGGCCGCGCTGCAGCGGTTTCTCGCAGAAACTCCGGACTGGTCAGTGGTGGCCAAAGCGAGGACGGATTGGTCAACACCGGTAGCCTTCGAGAAGGCGCAGCCGATCGTGTCGGCTCATCCAGAGATCACACTGTATTTCTCGCACTACTCCAACATGACGCGCGGCATCGTTCAGGCACTAGAAGCGGCCGGCAAGCTGGGAAATGTGAAGGTGTTCGACGCTGGCGGCACGGCGTGGGCAAAACAAGCGGTCAAGGCCGGTACCATCGATTTCACGACCGCTCTCTATCTTCGTTCCAATGCCGCCGCTTCGATCGAGGCTATCGCCGCGGCGCAACGCGGGGAACCTGTCCCGCGAGTTATCCAAAACGAAGGCAAGCCGATCACCAAAGGTGCGCTGGTCCAATTCATCGATTCCTCAAACGTCGATGCCTACCAGCCAGAGGCCGACTGACCAAATGATGTCCGACAGGGAAGCGGCACGCCAATGAGCAATACAACGAACGCGGCTTTTGAAACGTTGATGCGTTTCTACGAGGCAGAAACGATCTACCTTTCCCCCAGCGGTGGTGATTTCGGCATTATCGCTGAAACCCTGGACGCGGAATGCGTGCTGCACCAGCCAGGCTCCCTGCCTTACGGCGGCGAATGGCGCGGGCCGGACGGCTTCAAGGGATGGATGGAGGCTTTCGGTCGCCAGTGGTCATCCCTGGAAGTGAAAAATCCGCAATTCTATCCGTCAGGTGAAGACGTCATCTTCAGCCGCTCGCATGTCTATGCGGTGTCGCGCCCGACGGGCCGGGAGGTCGACTGGCCACTGCTCCAGTTCTTCCGTGTACGAAACAACCGGATCCTGGAACTGCGGCCGTTCCATTGGGACACGGCGGCCATGTTGCCTGCGATGCGCGCAACCAGGGAGGACACGCATGCCCAATGAAATCGCAATCATCACTGGCGCGAGTTCAGGAATAGGCCGGGCGACAGCAGTACATCTGGCCAATCTCGGATATGACATCGGCATAACTTACGCAGGCAATGTCGACGGGGCGGAAGAGACCGCGCGCCGTGTGCGAGCCAGCGGCCGCAAAGCTGCAGTCCGACAGATGGAACAGACGGATCCCGCCTCGATCCGCACGGCGTTGGATGCGCTTGTGGCTGAGTTGAACGGCGTACATGTGTTCGTCAACAACGCCGGCACCCTCGCGTTTGATGACTTCTTGGAACTTAAATTGGACGATTGGAACCGGGTGCTCGCATGCAATCTCACCGGCGCTTTCGTTGCCGGCCAGATCATAGCCAATCACATGGTAGCCGCCGGCACGGCCGGTCGTATCGTCAATCTGTCGTCAGTGCACGAAGCCGTGCCCCTCAAGGGCGGAGCCGCGTACTGTGCGTCCAAAGCCGGCGTCGGTATGCTCACAAAGTGCATGGCACTTGATCTGGCGCCGCACGGTATCCGCGTGGCCGCCATCGGGCCGGGAGAAACGGCGACGCCGATGAGCGGCGCCAAGGAAGGTGAGGACGTAAGCGCACGCAAGCGTCCCGAACTTCCCGTTGGCCGGCCCGGCAAGCCCGAGGAAATGGCTGAAGCCATCGCCTATCTCGCCTCGCCGAACGCCAACTACACCACCGGAATAACGCTTTTCGTCGATGGCGGGCTCCTGCTCATGGCTGCAATCGGCAATCAGCGCACGATCATGGAATCGCTTGGAGCCCAAGGATGAAACGTCTGGCAGGTAGGATAGCAATCGTCACCGGTGGTGCGGGTGGGGTCGGTAGCGCGATCACCGCGCTCTTCGTGTCGGAGGGCGCCAAAGTCGCGATATTCGACAGCAAGGATACGGCCCCTGACGCGCTGGCGGCTCTCGGAGAAGCTGCTGTTCGCTACTGCAAGGTCGACATCACCGATGAAGGCGTCATCTCGGCAGCGATCTCCAACATTGCCGCTGAATGGGGCGTGCCGGATGTACTGATAAATGCCGCCGCCATCGCGGGTTCGGGAAAGCCTACCCATGAGGCAACGGTCGCAGACTTCGACGCGGTTTTCTCTGTCAACGTGAAGGGCACATTCCTTTGCACCAAGCACGTGATCGCCGGCCTTCTGGCGGCGGGCCAGCCAGGGAGCGTCGTCAATATCTCGTCGACCTACGGGGTCATCGGCAATGCCGACATCCCCCTCTACCACGGCACCAAGGCGGCTGTGCGGCTGCTTTCGAAGTGTGACGCCGTTACCTACGCGGGCAACGGCATCCGCTCGAACTCTGTCGTCCTTGGCTCGACGCGCACCGAGATGACGCAACGTGCAATGGAGGAAAGTGCGGAAGGGGCTGCCTATGTCCGTAACCTTATCGATGCTCACCCAATGAAGCGGCAAGCCGATCCAATCGAAATCGCACGCGTCGCGCTGTTTCTGGCCAGCGATGAATCAAGTTTCGTCACCGGAGCCGATATCGCAGCCGACGGCGGCTACACGGCTCAATGAACAAACCAAGGGAGGAAGGGAATGACTATACAAAAGATAAGGACGGCAGGTCTGGCTTTGGCACTTGCGGCAGCAATGGCCGCAAACTCCAGCCTGGCGCAGCCGGCAGCCGTGGATGTCGGCCAAGGTAAATCCGTTCAACTCGCCAACGACAGGCCGCTGAAGATCGCCTTCTTTTCGGAAGGCGCGAACAATAGCGCCATGCAGGCCAGCATTGACGGCGCAACGGAAGCGGCCAAGAAACTCGGATGGCAGATCGACGTCTTTGACGGCAAGTTCGATCCGGTGACCCAGCTCAATCAGTTGCAGAACGCCCTTGCGCGCGACTACGACGCCTGGGTGCTTAAGGCGGTCGAAGGCAACATCATGTGCGATGTCGCCACGAAAGATGCGCCGGCAAAGAACATCCTTGTCGTCACGGCCGTCCTGTCCATCTGTGGCCGCGGCGCGAACGAAGGTGCCGCGCTTTGGTCACCCGGAACCCTTGCCTATGTCGGCGGCGCAGAAACGCCACTCGCCTTCTTTCAGGTATTGGACCGGATGGGCAAGGAAAATCCAGGGCCCCAGAAACTTGGTGTGATCACCGGGCCTGAGCTCAATCCGATTACGAAAAACCATGAAGCCGCACTTGCGATGTTCAAGAAGAAGTATCCTGAAGTGAAGGTCGTGGCGATCGCCCGGACGGACTATTCGACGCCAAGCGCCCTGGAGAAGGCAGGGCCAATGGTCCAGGCAAACCCTGACATGACGCTCTACTATACCGCCTTCTCGAACCTCTCGAAGGGTCTTGTGCCAGTCCTGGAGGAGGCGGGAAAACTGGATAAGGTCAAGATCTACGACAACGGTGCGACTGCCTGGGCGGTAGAAGCCCTGAAAGAGGGCAAGATCGCGGTCTCCAGCGCCAACCGTCTGAAGTCCAACGCCTACAACGCGGTAATGGCAATCGCGAAGGCCCAGAACGGTGAGGCAGTAGCACGCGCGATCGGCGACCTCGGCGAGCCGCTGGTCGAAGGACAGCCTCCAACCAATCCGTATCTCATCGATAAAGGAAATGTCGACGCCTTCAAGCCGGAGGTGGAGTGATGTGGGCGCTCAACAGGCAATGGCAGCAGAGAGGCGAGGCCGTGAGGTCGACAATGAGGGTTCTGCTCATTGCAGGCATCGCCTCGACACCGGGAATGGCCTTCGCGAAAGAGGTGCAGGTTGACGTCGGACTGCCTAAACCGGTCGTCGTCAACACCGACCAGCCGTTGAAGCTTGCGCTTTTCATTGAGATCGGCACCAACAGCGCCGTCCAGTCGACGGTGACGGGGGTGCGCAACATGGCCAAGAAGTATGGCTTCGAGTTCGACGTGTTCGACGCTCGCTTCGACGTCGCCACCCAAGTCAACCAGATGCAGAATGCGCTGCTCAACGGCTACAACGCGTGGATCGTCGTGCCGGTGGAGGGCAGTCAGGTTTGCGAGTCTGTCACTAAGCTGGCGCCGGCGGCCAATGTCTTGGTGGCACAGGCTACAGGCACGGCTTGCGGACGCTCATCCAAAGAGGGCGATGAGCTTTGGTCACCGGGAACCCTCATCTACGTGGGCGGCAACGAAACGCCGAATGCGTTCGAGGCTGTGATGGAAAAGGCCGCGACTGATAATCCCGGCCCGCAAAAAGTTGGCATCCTGACCGGACCAAATCTGCATCCCATTACCGTCGCCTTCGACAAGGCACTCGAAGAGGTGAAAGCCAAGTATCCTGATTTCAAGGTCGTGGCTGTGCACCGGACGGACTACTCACCTCCTGATAATCAGATCAAGACGCAGACTATGCTGCAGGCAAATCCCGATCTTTCGATCATCGTCGGGGCCTATACCAACATGTCGAAAGGTGCCGTTCCCGCGCTCGAAGCGGCCGGCAAGCTTGGCACGGTCAAGGTCTACGAGGCTGGCGGCACGGCATGGTCGGTGGATGCGCTGAAGAAGGGTTGGATCAAGGCTACCACCGGGTTTTATCGGCAGACTGCGGCTGAGACAGCAGTCCAAGCGATTATCGAGGCTCGTGCCGGAAAGCCCGTGCCTCATGTGATCTTGAACGACGGTCATGCACCCATACCGGGTCAGAAGAGCGGCGAGGTTGGGATCGTAACGCTCGACAACGTCGGCGCGTATGAACCGCAATCACCCTGAATCGTTCCGCCGCGCGGCAGCGATGTCGCGCGGCCGAACACGCGATGGAGTTTAACCAGATGTCCATACCGGCTATTTCCCTTCTGGATGTGTCGAAGTCCTTTGGCCCTGTCGTGGCGTTGCAGCCGGTCAGTTTGGATATCGCCGCTGGGACGATCCACGCCTTCGTTGGCCAGAACGGCGCCGGCAAATCCACAACTCTCGGGGTGCTAGCCGGCCGCATCGAGCCGAGCTCGGGTCGCGTCTTGCTATTCGGCGAGGAAGCAAATCTAGGCAATCCTCGCGCCGCTCGCGCACAGGGCGTCTCTGCGATCTACCAGGAACTGACGATCGTTCCTGCGTTGAGCGCGGCAGCCAACGTCTTTCTCGGCCAGACTCTGGCCCACGGAGGTTTTCTCAAGGAGCGTGCCATGCATAGGCGCTTTTCTGATCTTTGCGCGCGCTTGGGGGTAAGTATCGATCCCGCGAGAGAGGCGCGCCAGCTTTCAGTTGCCGACCAGCAGATGCTCGAGATCATGCGTGCGCTGCAGGCTGATTCCAAGATCATCCTGTTCGACGAACCGACGACCGCACTCGCGCCTCCAGAGCGCGACGCGTTGTTCAACGTCATGCGCGAACTGCGCGATCAAGGCCACACCCTGATCTATGTATCGCACAATCTCGATGAAGTGCTTGGTATCAGCGAACAAATTTCTGTCTTTCGCAATGGCCGTTTGGTGCAGACGCAACCGAGAGCATCATGGACTAAGCAAGGCTTGGTCGCGTCAATGCTCGGCGAGGCGATGGGCGACATCTATCACCGACGAAATCGCACGCTCGCCAGTGTCGGCAGCCCGGTGCTCAAAGTTCGTGGATTGACGGTTCCGGGAGCGGTTACGGATCTTGCTCTAAGTGTATCAGCCGGGGAAATCCTTGGCATCGGCGGCCTGGTCGGAGCAGGTCGAACAACGTTCTTACGCGCCATTGCTGGGATGGAGCCCCGCGCACGCGGCAAGTTCGTGATTGCCGGACGCGAAGTCGCGTGGCCCACCGATCCGAGGACTGCACGTGATTACGGTATCGCCTTGGTTCCGGAGGACCGGAAGACTCAAGGCCTCGTCCTTGGAATGAGCTCAATGGATAATGTGGCAATGGCCAACTACGGCCGCGTCCGCAAGAGTGGGTTCGTGGACGCAGCGAGACTTAGAAGCCTCAGTCGAAAATCGACCGATCGCTTCGGTCTTGATCCGCGCCGGCTAGGCGATCCAGTCGGCAATTTGTCAGGCGGGAATCAGCAGAAGGTGCTGCTTTCCCGATGGGACTACGAACAGCCCAAGGTGCTCATGGTCGACGAGCCAACGCGGGGCATCGATGTCGGCGCTAAATCAGAAATACTAGACGCGCTGCGCGATTTCGCCGAGCGCGGCATTGCAGTGATTATCGTGTCCTCTGAGCTTGAAGAAATCGTCGCGGTCGCCGACCGTGTCGTCGTCCTTTCAGAGGGCAGGCTCGTCGACGAACTCGACCACGCCCGCTCCCCGCTCTCCGTCCATGCCATCCTAAATAGCGCCTTCGGCGTAGAAGGAAGCCGTCATGCTCAGCACTAATTCAGCAACCAGCGCCAAGCCCATCTTGGGTGGCGCCACCGAAATCCGTAGGCCCCGTTTCTCATGGGCCGAACTCGCAATGAAGTACGGCCTGCTGGCTGTGTTGGCCGTTCTCGTTCTCGTATCGCAGGTTCTCTATCCTCGCTTCCTCGATCCGTTGAACATCCGCAACATTCTTAGCCAGAATGCGCCACTCGGCATCATCGCGGTGGGAATGACACTTGTTATGATCACCAGAGGCTTCGACCTGTCGGTAGGGTCGATGTACGCTGCCGGGGCAACCATCTTCGCTAGTCTCGCGGTCGCAGGTTGGTCCCTGCCGCTGGCGGCAGGATTGGTCATATTGGTCGGCTTGGTCGGGGGGCTAATCAACGGGTTGACGATAACGCGGCTCAACGTCAATCCGTTCGTTGCGACGCTCGGCACGACTTCGATCCTTTCTGGTCTGGCGCTGCTCTATTCGAACTCCTCACCTTTCGTCGTGACCGATCAGGCTTTCACCTGGCTTGGACGTGGTGCCGTGCTCGGGATTCCGGTCAGTGTTTGGCTCATGGTGCTCGTCTTCGGTATTGGTGAGGTCGTTCTCTCAAGAACCACCTATGGGCGTTCCCTTTACGCCATAGGCGGGAACGATGAAGCAGCACGGCTCGCCGGTTTGCGCACCGTGCTGATCCGGGCTTCCTCCTACGTCATCTGCAGCGGATGCGCTGCCGTTGCGGGTATGATCATAGCCTCGCGCCTCTCGATCGGTCAGGCGGACATCGGCTCGACGATGGCGCTAGACGCGATCGCCGTCGTGGTGATTGGGGGCACGTCCTTAATGGGCGGCGAAGGGGCTGTCTGGCGCAGCGCCATCGGATTGCTGATTGTCGCGGTGCTGACGAACCTGCTCGACTCGCTGGCCGTCGATTCCAACTACCAACTGGTGATCAAGGGCACGATCGTGGTCGCCGCCGTTGCCCTGGACGCCTACGCGCGCACTCGGCGATAAGGCGAAGCAACTGTGCACCATGTGGCCATCAGCGTACGCGATCTTGCCGCCAGCCTGGCTTTCTATGCAGGTTTCGGCTTCGAGAAGGACGCCCAGTGCCAGCTTTGGGATGGAGAACTCACGCTGACGGTGCTTGCCGGACCGCATGGGCGACTGGAGTTGTTCAGCTCCATTCGGCCCGTGATGGCGTCGGATCAAATGGCTTCGCTTCGGACGGATCTGCATCAAATCGGCGGGAAGCATTTCGCGTTGGAGGTCTCGGATCTTGCGTTCGAAATCCAAAGACTTCGCTCGCTAGGCGTGACCGTAGAGGGCGATGCTGCATCATCCGCGTTGGGCTTCGACTATGTGTTTGTCCGCGATCCGAGCGGAAACTGGATCGAACTGCTGGAAGTGCAAAAATAATATATTATTCTTTGACTTTGCTGCGCCGCCCGTTATAGACGCTTTTGCCAGAAAGAAGTGCAGCACTCTCCGCGCTAGGCGAAAACGAAAGAGGTTCGGAAATGGTACGCTACCTTAAATCAGCTCGGCCAGAAGCGGAGCGCAAGCAAGACGACGCCAAGGTGCGCGGCGCCGTTGAGGCCATTCTCGAAGACATCGAAATGCGCGGCGACACCGCGGTTCGAGAACTGTCGACCAAATTCGACAACTACGCCCCTACTTCCTTCCGTCTGTCGGAGCGCGAGATTGAGCTCTTGATGTCACAAGTGTCCTCGCGGGACATGGAAGATATCAAGTTCGCACAGCGACAGGTACGCAACTTTGCGCAGGTGCAGCGTGATTCCATGAAAGATGTGGAAGTCGAGACAATACCAGGCGTAATCCTGGGCCACCGCAATATCCCGGTTCAGTCCGTCGGCTGCTACGTGCCGGGTGGTAAATTCCCGATGGTTGCGTCAGCACACATGTCGGTTGCCACGGCGAGCGTCGCCGGCGTGCCACGTATCGTGGCCGCGACTCCACCCTTCAAGGGTAAGCCAAATCCAGCTGTCATTGCTGCCATGAAGCTTGGCGGTGCTCACGAGATCTATGTTCTAGGTGGTATCCAAGCCGTCGGCGCTATGGCGATTGGCACGGAAACCATGCAGCCGGTTCATATGATTGTCGGTCCCGGTAATGCGTATGTCGCCGAAGCCAAGCGCCAACTCTTCGGCCGTGTCGGAATCGACCTTTTCGCCGGCCCGACGGAGACGATGGTGGTCGCCGACGAGACGGTCGATGCTGAACTTTGCGCGACGGATCTCCTCGGCCAGGCTGAGCATGGCTACAATTCACCGGCGGTGTTGGTGACCAACTCCGAGCGGCTGGCGCGCGATACGCTTACCGAAATCGAACGGCTGTTGACGATTCTGCCGACGCAGGAGACAGCCCGTAAGAGCTGGGACGACTATGGTGAGATCATAATCTGCGACAGCTATGAAGAGATGTTGTCCGTTGCAGATGAGATTGCGTCCGAACATGTTCAGATCATGACCGATAGGGACGACTGGTTCCTCGAAAACATGCGCTGCTACGGGGCGCTGTTCTTAGGACCGCGGACGAACGTCGCGAATGGCGACAAGGTAATCGGGACCAACCATACCCTGCCGACAAAAAAGGCCGGACGCTATACGGGTGGTCTCTGGGTCGGCAAGTTCCTGAAGACCCATTCCTATCAGAAGGTACTGACTGACGAAGCTGCGACGCTTATCGGCGAGTACTGTTCGCGGCTCTGCATGCTTGAGGGGTTTGTCGGTCATGCCGAGCAGGCCAACATCCGCGTGAGGCGCTACGGCCGGCGAAACATTCCATACGGCGTTGCTGCCGAGTAAGCGTGGCGATCACCCGCCGCGACTTCGAAACGACCCCCATTCATCGGTGAGCCGGTGGTGCCTCCCAAGGCGAGAAGGCGGCTGTCGCCGATCTGCTCGGCGGCAGCCGCACAGCGCGGCATGATATCGAAATCTCCAATCTGGGACGTCCGGTGGCTCGAGCTATTTTCATACCAAGAGAATTGGATCCCAACGAGCCGCGCGTGGCGGCCTCGCCGGAAACGGTCAAGCGTCTGGCTGGTCTCGGCTTCGACGTGATCGTCGAGAAGGGGGCCGGCCTCGGCTCCCGCATCCTCGACCAGGATTTTGCCGCGGTGGGTGCCGCGATCGGCAAGGCTGCCGACGCGTCGAAGGCCGACGTCGTGCTGAAAGTGCGCCGGCCCACGGATGCCGAGCTGAAGGGCTACAAGCCGGGTGCGGCCGTCATCGCCATCATGGATCCCTACGGCAACGACGCCGCCGTGGCCGCGATGGCCAAGGCCGGCATCACCGCTTTCTCCATGGAATTCATGCCGCGCATCACCCGCGCGCAGGTCATGGACGTGCTGTCCTCGCAGGCCAATCTCGCCGGCTACCAGGCGGTGATCGATGCTGCTGCCGAATATGATCGCGCATTGCCGATGATGATGACCGCGGCTGGCACCGTGCCGGCGGCGAAAACCTTCATCATGGGCGTCGGCGTCGCCGGCCTGCAGGCGATCGCCACCGCGCGCCGTCTCGGCGCCGTGGTCACAGCCACCGACGTTCGCCCGGCGGTGAAGGAGCAGGTGCAGTCGCTTGGCGCGAAGTTCCTGGCGGTCGAGGACGAGGAGTTCAAGGCAGCCGAGACCGCCGGCGGCTACGCCAAGGAAATGTCGAAGGAATATCAGGCCAAGCAGGCCGCGCTGACGGCCGAGCACATTGCCAAGCAGGACATCGTCATCACCACGGCGCTGATCCCCGGACGTCCGGCGCCGAAGCTGGTCTCCGCCGCCATGGTCGCCTCGATGAAGCCGGGTTCGGTGATCGTCGACCTCGCGGTGGAGCGCGGCGGCAATGTCGAGGGCGCGGTGCCCGGCAAGGTCGTGACGACGGAAAACGGCGTCAAGATCGTCGGCCACCTCAACGTGCCCGGCCGCGTCGCCGCCTCGGCCTCGCTGCTCTACGCCAAGAACCTCTTCGCCTTCCTCGAGACGATGGTCGACAAGGCGACGAAGACGCTTGCCATCAAGCGCGACGACGAGCTGGTCATGGCGACGATGCTGACGGACGGTGGTCGGGTCGTGCATCCGAACTTCGCCAAGGCCGCGGAAGAGCCTCGCACCGAGCCGGCGGCCATTCCGGCGACGACCATGGTTGCCGAAGCCGCCGACGCGAAGCCTGCGGCAAAGAAGAAGGCCGCAGCCCAGCCTAAGGGGACCGCGTGATGGACGCCTTGCAGAAAGCCCTCGACCAACTCGACCAGGCGACCGCCGCCGTGCGGCTGGCGGTGCAGGATCTGGCCAACAACGCGCCGGGCGCGGCCGATGCCGCAAGCGGCGCGGCGCATGCGCTCTCGGGCGGCGCCATCGATCCCTTCGTCTTCCGCTTCGCCATCTTCGTGCTGGCGATCT
>NZ_RZRY01000530.1:0-4480 GCF_003998035.1 Mesorhizobium sp. M2A.F.Ca.ET.039.01.1.1
ATGCGGGGCAATACGTGCTTCTTCGCCTCAGCATTGATGGGCTCGAGGTGACGCGACCCTATTCCGTTGCCTCTCCACCGACCCGTCCACTTGATTTGCAGATTACGGTAAAGCGGACACCTGGCGGGCTCGTTTCCAATTGGCTCCATGACAATCTGCGGTCCGGCGACGAGATCAGGATTGAAGGCCCACTGGGTTCGTTCAAACTCGATGGCTTTGCTAGCGCAAAGCTTCTCTTTCTTGCGGGCGGCAGCGGGATCACGCCTCTCATGTCGATGGTGCGAATGTTGACAGATCGAGCATTCGATTTGGACCTTCGTCTCATCTACAGCGTGCGCTCGCCACGCGATATCATTTTCAGATCGGAACTCGATGCACTCGCTGCCCGATTTCCCAACCTCGGCGTAACATTCCTTTGTTCGAAGGGAGGTCCCTCGGGGACGGGACCGAGCGGCCGGATAGACGGCTCCATGCTCCTGCGCCTTGTTCCCGATCTTGCAAAGCGCGCAGTCTACACGTGCGGCCCAGAACCTTACATGACGGCGCTGCGAGATGGTTTTGATGAGGTTGGCGTTAAACCGCTGGCCTATTACGAGGAGAGCTTCGGAGGGTACCCTAGCGGTGTTGCTCCGGATGACTTTGCCATTTCGTCCTTTGTCCATTTCGCCAAGTCTGGATTAGAGCATCGCTGCGCGCCCGGAGAGACCCTACTGGATGCAGCGCGCAAATGCGGTGTCTATGTTCCCACCGCATGCCAACAAGGAGTTTGCGGCACTTGCCGAATAGCCAAGCTCTCAGGTGAAGTCGCGATGTGTGATCTTGGCGGCCTGACGTCCGAAGAGAAATCTGCGGGTTATATCCTGGCCTGTTGCAGCCGCGCGCAAGGGACGGTCTCAGTCGATCTTTGAGTCGGTCGACATTCTAAACGGCGATATGGCCAATGGCCTTACATTTGGCGGCCTTGGCGGTGTGCCTGGTGCAGTGTCAAGGTCAAGCGCAGAAGAGCAGGTTCCAGGTTCCAGCGCGGCGCCAGCGGCATTTGCTTTCATGAGCAGCAAAGCTGACCTCTCAGGCATGTGCGGCGCAAAGCTGTCGTCCACGGTCAAAGAGACCGCTGACTGAGATGCGGCGCAAAGCTGCCGTCGAGCCGAACCCGCATAACGTTGCAACCCATGATCCGGCGGGTCAGCTCTGCTGATAGTGTGACCAATTAAACGAGCGACAAAGGACCGAAATGGATTTTGCGATCCCATTGTCATACCGGAGCGTGGGTTAGAGCGGCCCCGAAATCAATGAATTGTCGAGACAGCTACTCAGCAACAGCACGGAGAAGCAGGCGGCGATCATGACGGCGAAGATAGAGACTCAACCCCGAGCATTCGAGGACCGAGAGCATCGATGCAGTACTGCCATGTCCGCAATGTCCCAGCGAACGGACGTGGGGCGGATATTACGACGCGTATGACCCCTCTCGGAAATCGGGCCGGATAGACTCTAGGCCAAGGTACCAATACAATCCCAATTGCCCGGCTTTCTGAAAGTATTCAACCCACATGGCCGAGACTCGAACCCAACGCCGCCTTGCTGCAATTTTGGCAGCCGATGTTGTTGGCTATTCCGCCTGATGGAACGCGAAGAGGCTGGCACACTAGCCGCATTGAAATCACGTCGGCAGGCCGTGTTGTCTCCATTGGTCGTCCAGCACAATGGTCGCGTAGTCAAACTTATGGGCGACGGTGTGCTTGTCGAGTTCGCCAGTGCAGTTGATGCGGTACAATGCGCGGTTGAACTACAAAAGGGATTCATTGCAGCTAACGAAGGTATTCCCGAAGCCTCGCACCATGTCCGCGATCGCGTCGCCGATGCCCGGGATTCTGGTGAGGGCGCCCGCGGCAATGATCCGATCAAGCGGCTGCGACAACGCAGCCAAGCTATCGGCAGCGCGCAAGTAAGCTTTGGTGCGATAGGGATTGCCTCCGCGAAGCGATGTGCGATGTGCATATTCCCTCAAGAGGCTGGCGACGGTCCGTGGATCGGTTTTTGCCATGGTCGAGGCAAACGGGACCGATGTCCCCGGGTTCCAATCAGGCGAACGAGGCGAAGCCTTGACCAGTCTTTCTGTCGTCGAGGAATGGGCTACAGATTTGGCAATAATTGGTCGGCTCGACCCCATCCCGCCAGGGATTTGCTGGCTGCGCGTTTCTTCAATTCACGAGCATCGCCGACGTGGAAATGCGAGGGCGCATCAATCGTCTTCATTTCCGCCCAGGTGATGGGCGCGGCGACCGGAGCGCCCGGTAGGGACCTCGCGCTGTAGGGCATGATCGCGGTCGCCCCTCGCTGGTTGCGCAGATAGTCGACAAAGATCCGTCCCTTCCGCTTCGCCTTCGCCATCACGGCCGTAAAGTGAGAGGGATCGGTCTGGGCGACGGCTTGAGCGAGACGATGTGCGAAGTCTTTCACTTGCGGCCACTCGGCCTGTGGAGTGAGCGGGGCGATCACGTGCACGCCCTTGCCGCCGGTCAGCATCGGGAAGGTGGTTAGCCCAAGCGATTTCAGAATATCCCGGAACTGGAATGCGGCAGCGCGCACGGCCTCGAAATCGAGACCTTCATCAGGGTCGAGGTCGAAGACGAGACGGTCGGCCTTTTCGACGTCCTCGATCCGAGCGCCCCACCCGTGCAGCTCGATCGTTCCCATCTGCACGCAGGTCATCAGCCCATCGGCATCGTCGACATAAAGGTACGGCTCCTCGTGACCGTCCTTTTCGGTGATGCCGACGTGATGGACCTTGTCGCCGAAGCTGCCGGCGTCGTGCTTCTGGAAGAAACACTTCTTCGCGCGGCCCTGGGGACAGCGAACAAGGCTGATTGGCCTGCTGCCGACCCAAGGGAGCATGATCTCCGCGACGGCTGCGTAGTGGTCGGCGAGCTGGCCCTTGGTGATGTTGGACTCAGGGTAGATTACGCGGCCGCGGTTGCTGATGGCAATCGTGCTCGTCGCCGGGGCCGGCAGCGTCGCTGTGTGACGTTCCGTCTCAAGCGCAACGGCTTCCGGCTTTTTGTCCTCGCGCAAGCCGAGATAGCTTGGATGGCGCAGTGTCCCTTCGTTGGTCATTTCAGTATAGGCGATCTCGGCGACAAGCTTCGGACGTATCCAGTGCGCGCCGCGAACTTCCGCGCGCGGTGCTTCGACCGTGGCGGCGCTCTGCTCGAGCGGCGCCATGGTCTTCATCAGCCTGGCCATCTCTGCGGTATCGAAACCGGTCCCGACCTTGCCGGCAAAGCGTAGCTTTCCGCCGTCATGGATCCCAAGGATAAGCGATCGAAACGCGCGATCCTTGTCTGACGGCGTCCAGCCGACGAGTACGAATTCCTGACGCTTGATGCACTTGATCTTCAGCCAGCTTCCATCCCGGGCGCCAACATAGTCCGAATCCGCCAGCTTCGAGATAACCCCCTCGAGGCCGGCGTCGCAGAAGCGGTTCAGCAATTCTTCGCCCCGGCCCTGGATATGATCGCAGTAGCGAAGGATAGGGTTCTTCGCCGGCAGGATTCCCTCCAGTTTCGCCTTGCGCTCCAGGAGCGGAAGCCTCGTCAGGTCTTCGCCGTCGAGTTGGAGCAGGTCGAAGGCATAAAAATCGATGCTGGCGGGATCACCCTTCAAGGCGTTCTGGAGCGCCTGGAAACTCGATCGCCCCTGGGCGTCGATGACAACGGCCTCGCCATCGATGAGCGCGGATCGAACCTTGAGCTTGCCTGCCTCCGAAAGGATAGAGGGGAAGCGGCCGGACCAGTCCAGACCGGAGCGCGTATAAGCGCGCGCCTCTCCGCCGCCTACCGCGACGAGAATGCGGTAGCCGTCATATTTCATTTCGTGGATCCAGCGATCGCCAGCTGGAACCCTGTCCACCAGCTTTGCGAGCTGGACCGGCCGGAAAGCCGGTGGCGGCAGATGGGCCGCGCCGCGCGAGGCTGGCCTGGCAGGGCGAGTGGAAAACGCTTCGATTGTGGGCCGATGCGACGCTAACTTACTCACTTGACCTCACTCTGATGGAACTGAACTACCCAATGCGGTATTTGCAATCTGCAGCCTATTTCTTCAGTTTCTCCGAGGCCGCATTGGGCTTGTCGCAGTCGTTCCGACCCGCTTTATGAGGGCCTCGGCCTGGTCTCTGCTGATGCCCTGCTTGCGGGCAAAATAATTGACCTCGTACCTTTCACCGCCGGAGACCTGCCAACGGTCGCGCCGCCTCGCTTGGATTTGTCGTATGTCATTGTCGCCTCCCTTGTTGCCACAGCTGCGCCGGCACAACCGCTGGACCTGTAACGTTCTGGTTCGACTTGCGATCCTAGGCCGGGCAAGAAATTCCGCGTTTCCCCTGAAGTCGCGCGTGTCGACTTTGATGTTGTCCGTGTGAAGGTCGGGAATGAAGATGTCGCGGCTACGCAGCCTATTGCGCGGCCCCTCGCTGACCGGG
>NZ_RZRY01000531.1:0-4480 GCF_003998035.1 Mesorhizobium sp. M2A.F.Ca.ET.039.01.1.1
GCATCCGCCAGGCAGAAACGCATCGCCGCTTCCGGTCCCTCGACGGTCGGCGCGACGATGTCGGAGGCATCGGCGGAAAGCCCGACGCCGGCGATCTCGGCCAGGATGGTGGCGCCGCGCGCCATCGCGTGATCGTAGCTTTCCAGCACCGCCATGCCGGCGCCTTCGCCAAGCACGAGGCCCGCGCGGTCGGCCGAGAATGGCCGGCACGTGTCGGGCGAAAGCACCCTGAGCGCCTCCCAGCCCTTGAGCACGCCCCACACCAGCGGCGCTTCGGTGCCGCCGGCAACCATCACGTCGGCGCGGCCGAGCCTGATCTGGTCGACCGCCGTGGAAATTGCATGGTTGGCCGATGAGCAGGCCGAGGTGGCGCCGAACACAGGGCCGCGCAGCCCGAGCGCCATGCTCACCTGCCCGGCGGCCGCGCCCGGCATCACTTTCGGCACGGTGAAGATGGCGGCGCGGTTGCGCCCCTCGAGCAGGATCGCGCGGTAATTCTCCTCGATGGTCTCGAAGCCCGCGACGCCGATGCCGACGATCGCGCCCATCCGGTAGGTGTTGTCGGCATGTGCCGTCAGTCCGGACTGCCGCATGGCCTCGCGCGCGGCGATCACCGCCAGCAGGCTGAAACGGTCCATCGAGACGACCTGCTTGCGGTCGATGCCATGTTCGGGCAGTTCCTTGATTTCGCAGCCGGTCTTGACCTTGAGGTCATGCAGCGACGGATTGTCGATCGGGCCGATCGCCGAGCGGCCGGCGCGCATGGCGTCCCACATGGCCGGCACATCGTTGCCAAGCCCGCAAATCCCGCCAATACCGGTGATGACGATGCGTTTTTGCATGCAGTCAGGCTTTTTTCGCGATCAGTTCGCGAACCGCCTCGACCATGTCGCCGACGTTCTTCAGGTTGCTCCAGGCATCGACCGTGTTCATCTCGATCTCGATGCCGTACTTCTCCTCGAGATCGAAGATGATCTCGGTCAATTCCAGCGAATGGATGCCGAGCGTTCCGAGATCGGTGCTGGCGGTGATTTCCTCACCGCCGGTGTCGGCATGCGCTTTGATCTTTTCGATGATCTCGGTCGTCAGCTGGTCAGCCATTCGGTTCCTTCCCTGTCGTTTTCCCGACGCCAACTGATCAGCGCCCTTTTTTGGTCCCCGGATCCAACAACGCCGTTGCCCTTACCTCGCCAGACACCGCGCGACCGCTCCAGGGTGGCTTCCCTCTATAGAAACCAAAACGATGTCAAGCAACAAGCGATATATCGACAAAGCCGCCGGAGTGCTTAACCTGGAAACGTGGACACGATCGACAACGCCCTGACACCCGCCTTGCCTTTGGCCGGCGCTCCTTTGCCTGCCGCGCAACGTGTTGCCGGGCGAGCCAGGCTTTTCTGCGGCAAGAGCGATGGTCGGACGCGCCTGCAGCGGCTCTACCAGGACGGATCGGCCAAGATCCGCCTGCCGGCGGTGCAGGGCGATCCGCTCGAGGCGGTGCTCATCAACACGGCCGGCGGAATGACCGGCGGCGACCGCCTCGGCTGGACGATCGAGGTCGGCGCCGAGGCCTCCGCCTCCATCACCACCCAGGCCTGCGAGAAGGTCTATCGCGCCGCCGCCGACAGGGCCGAGACAAGCGTCGGCCTGCGGGTTGGGCCGGGCGGGCGCCTCGCCTGGCTGCCGCAGGAAACCATCGTTTTCGACCGCGCCGCCTTCGCCCGCACGCTGGATGTCGATCTCGCGGAGGATGCCGAGGCGCTGGTGCTCGAAGCCACGCTGTTCGGCCGGCTGGCGATGGGCGAGCGGACGGTTCGAGGCAGCTTCCACGACCGCTGGCGGGTCCGCCATGGCGGCGCGCTGGTCCATGCGGAGGATTTCCGGATCGGTCCGGATATCGCGGCAACGTTGCGGCGGCCGGCGGCGACCGGCGGCGCGCTTGCCATCGCGACGCTGCTGCTCGTTTCGCCGCAAGCGGAAAGCCTGCTCGAGGCGGCCCGCGCCATCATCGGCGATCGCGGCATCGGCGGCCCCGTTATCAGTGACTGCGGCGGCGCCAGTTTCTGGAGCGTCGGCCGATCTGGCAAGCTTCTTGCGAGGCTCACCGCCGGCGACGGCTACCAGCTCCGCAAGCGGTTGGTTCCGCTCGTCGAACTGCTCAATGGACGGGCGGGTCTGCCTAAATTGTGGTCACTTTGATCTGAAATACCGGGACATTGCATGAATCTTACGCCGCGTGAAAAAGACAAGCTGCTCATCGCCATGGCGGCGATGGTGGCGCGCAAGCGCCTGGAGCGTGGCGTCAAGCTCAACCATCCCGAAGCCATCGCCCTGATCACCGACTTCGTCGTCGAAGGCGCCCGCGACGGCCGTCCCGTCGCGGAACTGATGGAGGCCGGCGCTCACGTCGTCACCCGCGCCCAGGTCATGGACGGCATCGCCGAGATGATCCACGACGTCCAGGTCGAGGCGACGTTTCCCGACGGCACCAAGCTGGTGACCGTGCACGAGCCGATCAGGTAAAGCGCCGATCCGGTGAGGAGGAAGACCGATGCTGGAGCTTAGGCCAAATTGCGAATGCTGCGACAAGGATCTGCCGCCGGAGGCGACGGATGCGCTGATCTGCACCTTCGAATGCACCTTCTGCGCCGACTGCGTGGACAATGTGCTGGGCGGTGTCTGCCCGAATTGCGGCGGCAATTTCGCGCCGCGGCCGATCCGGCCGGCAGGCAAGCTGACGAAATATCCGCCATCGACCAGGCGCGTGCCCAAGGCCGAAGGCTGCGGCCCGCGCAAGGCCGCTTAACTAGGTCAATTGGAAAGGGCAGAAAGATGATCCCCGCCTCCACGAAACGCAACACGCTCGCCGTCATCCTGTTGCTGGCGGCGGCGATGCCCGCTTACGCCCATGTCGGCGCAGGCTCCACCTCTTCTTTTGCCGCCGGTTTCGTGCATCCGCTGTCCGGCCTCGACCACATGACGGCCATGGTCGCCGTCGGCCTGTGGGCGGCGATGAAGGGCGGCAAGGCGCTCTGGGCCTGGCCGCTGGCCTTCCTCGGCGTGATGCTGGCCGGCGGCGCGCTCGGCATGCTGCATGTGCCGGTGCCTTTCGTCGAGCCGGGCATCCTCGCTTCCGTCGTGGCGTTCGGCCTGCTGGTGGCGCTGGCGATCGACCTGCCGGTCTCGGCCGGGGTCGCCATCATCGGCCTGTTCGCTCTGTTCCACGGTCACGCCCATGGCGCCGAGGTGCCTGAAAACGCTGCCGGCCTCGAATATATGGCTGGCTTTGCCGCCGCCACCGCGCTGCTCCACGGTGTCGGCATGGCAGCCGGCCTTCGGCTTGGGTGGCGTTTCCGCGGCCTGGCGCGCGCCGCCGGCGCCGCTTGCGCGACGATCGGCGTCGGCCTTTCCGTCGGCATGGTGTGAGGGCGCGATGATCCCTGGTGAAGTTATTGCGGCCAAAGGCGAGATCGACCTCAACAAGGGCCGGCCGACCGTCACCCTCAAGGTCGCCAACAGCGGCGACCGTCCGATCCAGGTCGGCAGCCATTATCATTTCTTCGAGACCAATGAGGGCCTGAAATTCGACCGCGAGCGCGCGCGCGGCATGCGGCTGGATATCGCCGCCGGCACGGCCATGCGCTTCGAGCCGGGCCAGGAACGCGACGTCACGCTGGTGCCGCTGGGGGGAAAACGCGAGGTCTATGGCTTCCAGCAGAAGGTGATGGGCAAGCTGTGAGGTCCGCCGCCGCGCTCAAATCACTTCGGAGGCCATCACTTCGGGGGCTTGGCGGCCGCGTAGATGACGACCTTCCCCGGATTGTCGAACTCCACGGCGAGCACGTCCTCGGCCTGCACGCGCCGGGAATCGATCGCGTTGAAGAGCAGGGCGTTCGCCTCGATCTCCTGGCGCAGCTCGGCGACATCGTCCTGATGCTGCTTCATTTTGTTCTCGATGGCCGGCGGCGGCCCGCCTTCGCTGCGCGCCGCATCGGTCAGGAACACGATGTCGACCCTGTCGAGCTTGGTGGTCTTGCGCACCGTGCCGATATTGTCGCGGGTCCGGTCGATGGCGGTGATGACTTTTCCGGCCTCCGTCCTGGAGAGCGCCTCTTCCTGGCGGACATCGGAATCGACGATCGCGGCGGCAGGCTTGTCGCTGCCCAGCGGCTGCGCAGCGGACGCGGCATGGGGCGCGGCGACCGCGAAAAGCGCGGCAACAACCACGGAACTCCATCTTGCAAAACGCCGGCCATTCGCCATCGCTCGCTCCTGACTGACCTCGTGGCGGGGCGAAAACAGCGAAACGGTCCGGCCTGGCCGCAGGTTCCCTTCGAAAGCCTGGCGGCGGACCGAGAGGCGGCCCGCATTCCCTTCAAAATATGGTTGGCGGACCACATGGCGGCCCGCCTGGGCGCGCGATCAGCTCGCCTTCTTGGTGATCAGCGTCAGTGCGCCATTGGGCTGCATGCTGGCGGCAATC
>NZ_RZRY01000532.1:0-4464 GCF_003998035.1 Mesorhizobium sp. M2A.F.Ca.ET.039.01.1.1
TGAGAATGGAATGTCTATAGCTTCCCTGCCCCGAACCGTTCTCGCGTTGCTCGACACGACACGCGCTAGATTGTCCGGTCCCATTGTGAGGGACAAGGTCGTGCTCGACAGGGCGCGCATTCGAATCGGATCAAGCGGGTCGTCCATCGTGCAGCGACGGTCTGGCTTTGCGGTCCGCAAGGAAGGCGCCCGATGACTCTCGCAAAATTCCGGGAAGACCCCTGGCGGACGTCTCATCCCGCCTACCAGCATTCAGCGCTCGCGATGTCACCCGCGCCGGAATATGCAAGCTCAGAGGTCATCCTTTCTTCCTTGTATCGGCATATCGGCCTCGTTGGTGCGACCGAGCGAACCGTGCCACAGCGCGGTCGCGATCTCGACAAGGAAGTCCAGTGGTATCGCGACCGTTCGCGCAAACCCGATGCCGCTGCGCTCGACGCCGACACCTTCCACATGCTGCTGCATTCGGTGCTGGAGAGCCCTAAACTTCCCAACCAATCATCGAAGCGGTTCGTCCAGGTCACGCCACTTGTGCCACAAGCAGCCGTGGTTTCCGGCTCCGCACGCCTCAGTAGTAACTCATGGCCAGCGGGTGCCTTGGTTCGCCGGATGATCTGGCTAGGCTCGCGAGACGACTCGGCCGCGGACGCAACGTGGCGGGCGCTATTCGATGCGCTTACCGTATCGGATCAGGATGACATATTTGCGCGCTTTCTGCAGGCCGAAATCGAGGCGTGGTCCCCTCGGCCAGCCTGGGGGCTGGTCTCGCCTGACGAGAAGCAGACGCTGGATCCTGGAGACCGGGAGGGATTGGACTACCCAGCGAAGCACTTCGTCCGCGACCTCGGCGCCATCATCTCGGCCAAGGACGCGATGACGCGCAGGCAATGGACGAGCCTTCTCGAGGCTGTCACGAGGCTTGCCGCAGTCGCACATGTCACCTGGCTCTGCGACGTCCACGCGCGCGCGTGGGAGTGCGTGAAGAACGCGCTCGACGGTGGGGGCCCCGTTGATGCAGTCGAGGCACGGGCGCAGCTCTTTCCCGGGTCCTTCCGATTCCTCTCGTATGGCGATCGCGCGCTGCCGGGGATCAAGGACCGGGCATCGTCCTTCCTCCAGGCTCGCCTAGGCCTCAATGCAACCTTGTGGGCGGTCGACCCGGAAGGGAGTAGCGTCCTCTCGCTTTCAACGGGAAACGAGCTCGCCGATTTGTGCGATCGGCTTCGCCGAGGGACCAGGATCATCGAGACCACAGGGCTACGCGATGCAATCGCCGAAGTCTCCGAGCGCGAGACCCGAACGTTGCTTTGCAAGAAAGGGATTGGCTCCAACATCATGGAGTTCGCACGGCACGTGCTAGGCCAGCGACAAGCAGCGAACCCGGTGTTGCGCGGATACGACCAAGGCTTCGTGCTCAGGAAGCGCGGCACCAGTAACTCCAGCCCTTGGGTCGTCGGGCTCGGCCCTGTGGCGGTCTTGGCGCTCGTGCATTGCTCGCTCGCGGGAACCACAGGCCCCCGGTCCGTACGCCGGCTTTCGCAGCACCTCGCCGGCTATGGTATCATCGTCGACCATCAAGATATCGCCACCAACGACCTTGGTCATCAACTACGGATGCTCGGCCTCGTCCTAGATAGCCCCGATGCGGAAAGCGGCATGCTGCTCGTGCCCCCGTTCCCGGCAGCTCAGGAAGAAACGGCATGAATCGCCTGGCAATCTTCATTTCCGACTTGATCAGTGACAAGATTTTGCAGGCCTATGGGGACGGCGAGGGCGAAGTCCGGCTTATATTCCACGGTCCCCCGCAGGAACTCCTGGCGGACGTCTTCAGCCTCTTGACCCGGGAAGGAACCGCGGCCCAATCCGTGCCGATCCTCTTGCTGGTTCCTGCCCTTGCGCCGGGCGAGGCCAATCCGCCGGCCGGAGTCTCGGGTCGCTGCGATGACACGCATCTCCTGAACCTTCGAAACTCACCGTCTCAGCCGACATTCCTGGCGCTGGTGTCGCCGGGGCAGCACAGCATGCGCTCTGTGACGTCGACGACCGATGAGTTCGGAGTCGCAGCTTCGAACAATGGCGGCAACGTGCCATTTGAGGACTGGTGGGCGGACGGGTTCGTCCGCGAGCTAGTCCGGGCTGGCGTCGACCAAGCCGGGATCCAAGACCAGCAACGAGACGACGCCCAGAGCCTCGTTGGTCGCGCAGCGGCGGCCGCGGATGAAATGGATGCTGAGCGCACACAACGCGCCGCTGCGTGGCGTGTCCTCTCAAGACTCTTCTCGATCGAGCCCGGCAGCCAGGGCTTGACCCCGGCGCAGCAGCTCAGCCTCGTTTGTGGCATGCCGCCGATGCGCGACGGCAAGCTGTCGCCGCGCGAACAGGTCGCGGTCCTCGAGAAGATCGCCGATGCGATGTCGGACGGCTTCGGCCCGGGAATCCGGCGGGCACAGGAAGATGCCAGCGACGAAGACTCGGCTCACCTCGACGCGTTCCTTGCACACCTACGCGGTGCCTGCGACGTGCCGACCGCCTTTGAGCGCGCGACCGCTTCCTACTATGCACCTAGCAACGGCCTGGACATGCCGGTCGCATCGCCATGGTGGAGGGCGTTGACTACCGAGAAATGGTCTGAACTGCTCACCGAGGACGCAGCTGCCCAAGGTGACATCCGCATGGGTTGCTCGAACGCACTCGTGCCTCTCGGCAAAGGCATGCCCGTTCTGGTGGAAAATAAGGTGGCTCTTACCTTCGAGACCGTCGGGCCGGATGCGACGGGCACGCTGGTTTCGATCGAGCGCGGCTCCAAAGGCAATAAGATCGGCGAGGTTCGCGCGGGCGAGGAGGAAGCTGTGTTCCTCGATGACGCGCCGCCGAGCCACGGTGCGCCGGTGCGCTATGTCGCATCGGCTGAGGGCTTCAAGCCCGGTGCCATCAAGGTAGTCTCGCTTGCCACTTGGAAGCCAGGAATTTTCGTTGCCTGTCGCCTGGCGCGCAAGCTTACGGCACCCAGGAAGCCGCCACGCAGGCCAAAGGCCTCGCCCGCATTCGAGACGAGCCTGGTCGTGCCCGGCGGTGGCCGATACGAGCTCCTGATCTTTACCTCGCCGGGTGTCGAACTGGATGCCGCTGCGACAGGTACGTCGGACGACGCCCAGGACCACATCGACGCAGTTCAGCAACTTACGGTGCGGTCGGTGCGCGAGGGATTCCACCAAGTGGAGATCGAGGCCGAGACCAACTATCAGGTGGACATTGGGTTCAGTCGGGTAGTTCCCGATGGCTCCGTCTTGCACGAGACGTGCCGCGTCTTCATCGCCGTCGAAGACGTCGTCGAGCAGGGTTGCAGGAGCGAGTTCGAACGCCTCATCCGCGCTAACCGGCGAGTGATAGAGCCCTCGGAGGCTAAGCCCGTGGTCCAGCTCAATCGAAGTGCGCGATCGTCGAGCCTGCAGGATTGGATGCTGGCCGAGGATGCGGCTGGCAGCTCGTACCTCCCGATTGTCTTGGCCGATGACTACGTCGATGCCTGGGTCCAGCCGGTTTGGGGCACTGGCACCGGGCCTATCTTCTCGACCGGGCGCTTCATTCAGGATCCGCGGCCCGACGCAGCGGAATTCCAACCACCACCAGGCTTCGTGGAGGCCCGTCAGCAGCTCGCGGCGCGAACGCGCGGCACCGGCGACCAGACGGGTCTTATGGAATCGGCCGAGTTGGGGAGATGGCTCGCCAACGACGACGAATTCCGATCGCTCGTCGAGCGATATCTCGACGCGTACCATGCTTGGCTGGCGGCCGATCCCGATGTCGCCTGCTGGGTCGACGTGGCGATCGTAACATCGCTCGAGGACGACCGCCGCACAATTTCGCGCATTCCGGACGCCATAATACTCTCCCCGCTGCACCCGCTTCGTCTCGCATGGCACGCGGTAGCGCAAGGCGTGCTGCTGGAAACCGAATCCCGCGGCGACCCGTGCCCAGCGGTAAGCGTGCTTGACCCCGATTGCGTGCCCGATCTGCTGACGCTGGCACTTCGATCGCCTGGCGGGATCGAGAGGATCGACTTTCTTGCCGTCGAGAACGGCACCGACTATTGGTCTGTCCTCTGGAATGGCGACCGGCTTGGCCGCTTGCCCAACCGGTCTCGCCTGGCGCCATTTGGCGAAGCGTTCGGTATCTCAGTGGGCGGTATCTCCGTTGGGTTCAGCGCGGCGCAGGTGGGCCGGGCGCTCGAGGACGTATCGGGTTTGCTGTCGGCGAAGCCGGTCATAGGAGTGGTCGTCGCGAGCGCTGGTGGCACTACCGACGCTTGCAACGAGGGACTCATCAACTGGTGCTCCGATCGGTACCGCGATGTCGGCGGTCGGCCGCCTCGCCAGGCCGCAGGCCCGCGCTTCGTCGAGATATACGATCACCGCGACGCGGAGTCGCGGCCCGACGACGCCACTATCGCGAACCTCTCGGAGG
>NZ_RZRY01000533.1:0-4457 GCF_003998035.1 Mesorhizobium sp. M2A.F.Ca.ET.039.01.1.1
TCGAGGGACAGCCTCGGCCCGTCGCCAACCCGCTCGACAGCTGGTCGCTCGAGGTGATTGGCGCCGTGGCGAAGGAATTCGGCGCGCGTGCCGTTTCGCCTTCAGACCGGCCTTACCTGCCGTTCCAGCAATGGGCGATGCGGGCGGAAGGGCTGAGGCCGTCGCCGCTGGGCATCCTCATGCATCCTCAGTATGGGCTTTGGCACGCCTATCGCGGCGCGTTGCTGTTCGAGGACAAGATTTCTGTTCCCGAACCTCATGCAGCGATTCATCTTTGCGACACATGCGTCGAAAAACGCTGCCTGAAATCCTGTCCGGTGGACGCCTATTCGGTGGATGGCTTTGCGCACCAGGCGTGCCTGGCGCATGTGCGCGGACCGCGAGGCGAGCCCTGCCGGAGCGGCGGCTGCCTCGACCGCAACGCCTGTCCCTATGGCGCTGAGTATCGCTATCCGGCCGATGTCCAGGCCTTCCATATGGCGGCGTTCGCCGGGGTGTAGACATTCTTCCGAACCGCACGGAAACTTGACCGCGATCGAAAGGTTCCGGCTTGCCCTGGAGGGCAGTGCGGATATCTATCGCCTGGCAACCGGCGGAGCGCGGGAATGACGAAGCAGGACATCGAGATCAAGACCCAGGACGGCACGGCGAAGGCTCGGCTGTTTCGTCCAGCCGCGCCGGCCAAGGCCGGAATCATCCTCTACATGGATATTTTCGGTCCGCGTCCGGTGCTCGACCAGATGGCGGAGCGCCTCGCTGGGCATGGCTATGCCGTGCTGGTGCCCGATCTCTTCTACCGCTATGCGCCCTATGGCCCGTTCGATCCCAAAACCGCGTTCACCGAGGCAAAGACCAAGGCCCTGCTGTTGATGCTGAGCGGCGGTACGACGCAGGGCATGACCATCCGCGACGGCAGCGCCTTCCTCGACGCGTTCGCGGCCGAGGGCATTGACGGACCGATTGGCGTCGTCGGCTATTGCATGGGCGGCGCGCGGGCGTTGAACGCGGCGGCGAGCTATCCGGACCGGATCGTTGCCGCGGCAAGCTTCCATGGCGGTAATCTGGCCAGCGAAGCGGCCGACAGCCCGCATCGCAAGGCGGCTTCGATCAAGGCGCGCGTCTATGTCGGCGTCGCCGGCGTCGATCATAGCTTCCCGCCCGAGCAGTCGGCGCGGCTGGCGGAGGCGCTCAGGGTGGCAGAGGTCGACCATACGATCGAGAACTATGTCGGCGTCGGCCATGGCTGGTGCGTGCCGGATCATAGCGTCTATGACAAGGCGGGGGCTGAACGCCACTGGAAGCGGCTGACGACGTTTTTCAAAGAGACGCTGGGCTGAGTTTCGGTCTCGGATTGTAGTGCGCGTGGCCTAGCGCGAGCCCTCGAATGTCCGCGCCGCCCCTCATCCGCCCTTCGGGCACCTTCTCCCCGTGGAACGGAGAGAAGGAAAAAGTGGTGCCGCAAAAAAATCTTTTCATCGCCCCAAGGATTGGCCATTAGCCTTCGTCCAACGGGCAAATGACGGCGATGATGCTGGACGACAGCGAAGCCTCCGATGCCGAGTTGATCGGGCGGGCGAGGGGCGGAGACAGGGGGGCTTTCGGCAAACTGGTCGAAAGGCACTATGGCTTCGTCTATCGCGCCGCCTATCGCTGGTGCGGCAGGAAGGCCGACGCCGAGGACATTGCTCAGGATGTCTGCGTGCGGCTCGGCCGCGCGATCCGCGACTATCAGGGCAATGGCGCCTTCACGACATGGCTCTATGCCATGACGCTGAATGCTTCGCGCGACATGATGCGCAAGCGCGCCCGCGATACCGCCAAGGCCGATGCCTATGGCGCCTATGCGTCGATCGCGGGCGAGGTGCCAGCGGACGATCCCGCCGATGCGTTGTGGACGGCGGTGCGGCTGCTGCCGGACAAGCAACGCGATGCGGTGCTGCTCGTCTATGGCGAAGGTCTCAACCACGCGGCGGCGGCGGAGGTGATGGCGATCTCGGAGACGACGGTTTCCTGGCACATCCATGAAGCGAAGAAACGGTTGAAGCTGCTGATGCGTTCAGCCGGGGAAGTGTGACCATGGTCGACGACAACGAACTCGAAAGGCTGCGTGACATCGCTGTGCCGGCGCCGGACGGCGAAGCGAAGGCGCGTGCGATGGCCGCCGCAATGCAGGCGTTCGACCTCGATGAAAAAACTTCGACGGCCCCCCAAGGAACGTCCGCAGGCCTTCGTCTCACGGAGCGAGCACAAAAGCTCTGGAGAGACATCATGCAACGGAAACTCATTGCCACGCCGGCCATCACCGCGCTGGTCGCACTGCCTATCGCCGGATATGCCGCTTTCGAGATGCTGAAGGAACAGCCGCCCTTCATTAACGGCAACGGCAAGGTCACCGAGACGGTGGCCGACAAGCCGGTAGCGCAGAAGCCCGCGCCGATGCAACCGGCGATCAACGAGCCGCTGCCGGCTGCGCCGGCGAAGGAGAAGAAGACCGGCGCGGACGCGGAGACCCGGACCAATTCACAAATGGTGCCGGCAACGCCGCTCGAGCCGGCGACCGAGGTCGACAACCTGCTCAAGCAGGAGGCAACGCCCGAAGCCGAGCCCGCCCTGCAACCCGCGCCAGCCGAGAGTGGCCAACTCGCAACCGGCGGTAAGGACGGGGTCGGGGTAATTGCGGGCTATTCCCCCAAGCGGAGCGCCGACGAGTTGGAGCGAGCCGACAAGGCGCCGGCAGGGGTAGCGGCGGCGATCCCGGCGTCTCCTCCGGCAATGGCCGATTTTAAGCTGATGGTGCAGCCCGCGCCCATGCCGGCTGACCAGATGCAGCCGCAGGAGGAAAACCGCGACCGCATCGAGACTTTCAAGACCAATCCGGTGCATGAAACGGCGCAGGACCCGGTCTCGACCTTCTCGATCGATGTCGACACGGCTTCCTATTCCTTCGTGCGGCGCTCCCTGAAGGAAGGCAGCCTGCCTGATCCGGACACCGTCCGGGTCGAGGAAATGATCAATTACTTCCCCTACGACTGGAAGGGTCCGGATTCGGCCGCGACGCCGTTTAACTCGACAGTCACCGTCATGCCGACGCCGTGGAACGAGCACACCAAGCTCATGCATGTCGCGATCAAGGGTTTCGACGTGAAGCCGGCCGAGCAGCCCAAGGCCAACCTCGTCTTCCTGATCGATGTGTCGGGCTCGATGGACGAGCCGGACAAGCTGCCGCTGCTCAAATCCGCCTTTCGCCTGCTGGTCAGCAAGCTCAAGCCCGACGACACCGTCTCGATCGTCACCTATGCCGGCAATGCCGGCACGGTGCTGATGCCGACCAAGGCGGCGGAAAAGCAGAAAATCCTTGCGGCCATCGATAATCTCGAGCCCGGCGGATCGACGGCCGGTGAGGAAGGCATCCGCGAAGCCTACAAGCTTGCGCAGCAATCCTTCGTCAAGGACGGCGTCAACCGCGTGATGCTCGCCACCGACGGCGACTTCAATGTCGGCCAGACCGATGACGACGATCTCAAGCAAACGATCGAGAAGGAGCGCAAGACCGGCGTCTTCCTCTCGGTGTTCGGTTTCGGGCGCGGCAATCTCAACGACCAGATGATGCAGACCATTGCCCAGAACGGCAACGGCACGGCCGCCTATATCGACACTTTGGCCGAAGCCGAGAAGGTGCTGGTCGAGGATGCCTCCTCGACGCTGTTCACCATCGCCAAGGACGTCAAGATCCAGGTCGAGTTCAATCCGGCCAAGGTCTCCGAATACCGTCTCATCGGTTATGAGACCCGAGCCCTCAACCGCGAGGATTTCAACAATGACCGCGTCGATGCCGGCGATATCGGTTCGGGCCATTCGGTGACGGCGGTCTATGAAATCACGCCGAAAGGGAGCGGCGGCGAGCAGGTCGATCCGCTGCGCTACGGCCAGGCCAAGGTCGACAATGGCGGCGTCGCCAATGCCGACGAATATGCCTTCGTCAAGATCCGCTACAAGCTGCCGAGCGAGAATGTCTCGAAGCTGATCACCACGCCGGTGACCGCCGCCAATGAGGTCTCGTCCTTCGACGCGGCCGGCGCCGACCAGCGCTTCTCGGTGGCCGTCGCGGCCTTCGGGCAGAAGCTGCGCGACGAGGACCAGACGGCGAATTTCGGCTATGACCGCATCGCCGAGATCGCCGACGCCGCGCGCGGCGCCGATCCGTTCGGCTACAGGGCGGAGTTCCTGTCGCTGGTGCGCCTGGCCTCATCGCTGGACGGTAATAAATAGGGCGTTGCGAATTGAACGAAGGCCGGCGGGACTAAGCGCGTCGCGGGTGCGACGCGCTTAGGTTTTATGGAATGGCCCGCCCTCCTTTGAGGCATCGGCTAGGGTGCCTGTGTTTGGAAAGCGGAGAAGGACGAGCCATGACGATCATGATGCTGGGAATTGACCTTGGCAAGAACAGCTGCAGCGTT
>NZ_RZRY01000534.1:0-4450 GCF_003998035.1 Mesorhizobium sp. M2A.F.Ca.ET.039.01.1.1
GAGATGCCCGGCAGGGCAGAGAGGGGGGCCTCGAGCCGGCCTTCGCAACTATCTACCCGACAAACCCCACTCTTTTGTGCGATCCATCACAGAACGGTTTGTTCGCCGAATGCCCGCAGCGGCAGAGGAACACCTTGGTCGTGCGGGCGATCGTATGCCCCGTGCCGGTGACGAGCTCGGCATTGCCTTCGACCTTCAGCGGTCCGTTGCTGGTCGGGGTTACGGTCAGCGGGCCGTCCCGCGCGTCCAGCACCTGCGCTTCCTTCAGCGGCGGCTCGCCGGTGGCGGTGAAGCCGGCCTTGATGTGGCTGTTGTCGCAGAAGGGCTTGTTCTGCGAGGCGCCGCAGCGGCAGAGCGTGCCGCGCAAGAACGTCTGGTCACCCAGCACGATCTCGGCATGCACCGCCAGCGGGCCGTTTTCGCGCACGCGCACCGTGTTGACCACAGGCGGCTTCTCCTGCGGCCCGCCATCCTTGCGCTTGTAGGTGACGGCGCCCGACGGGCAGTTCTCCGCCAGCGCCACCACCCGTTCTACGCTCGCGGCATCGGGATGGATCCACTCGCCCGGCGCGTTGGGCACGAAGACATGCGGGTTGCCGAGCACGCAATTGCGCGAATGGATGCAGCGCTTGCCGCTGAAGGAAACGTCGATCTTCTCGCCTTCGACCGTGCCTGCCATTTGGGTGGGGTCTCCTGTTGGGGTGGAGACCGGGCTTAGGGCGCGGGAGCGAAGGGCGTCAAGCTGGGAGGATGGGCAGCCTTACAATAGCGACCGTCAGGAGATTGGCGAAAGGAGAGGTGCCGGCTGATCTCCCGCGCCCCCTTGAGCGAGGGTGCCCGCTGCTGTGGCGCGCTAGCCGCCAGATCGTCGCCTCCCTGATCGCTGCGATCTTTACTCAGCCGCCCCTGGCGACCCTGCGCCTAAATCTCCATGCCCCGCGACATCGTCGGTGAGCCACCACGAAAGCGCAAGTTTCAAGCATGCCAGCGCTATCTTAGCGCATATGCCGTTTACGGGGAGAAAGAAGCTGCCGCCAGCGCCGGCTCTCCAGCCGCCGGGACCCGAATACTGGTCGGTCAGGACCCACTGTCCAGAGCTGTCAGGAGCGGCATCGAATGCCGGTTTGCATAAAACGGCAACCGACCTATATCAGGTCACAATTTCCAGCCGGCCGTTTTTCAGCATGTCATCCATCATCTCGATCTCCGGTGTCACGAAAACCTATGCCACCGGCTTCAAGGCATTGAAGGAAATCAATCTCGATATCGAGCGCGGCGAGATTTTTGCGCTGCTCGGGCCGAACGGCGCCGGCAAGACGACGCTGATCTCGATCGTCTGCGGCATCGTCAACCGCTCGTCGGGCAGCGTCACGGTCGACGGCCACGACATCAGCCGGGATTACCGCGCCGCGCGCAGCCTGATCGGGCTGGTGCCGCAGGAACTCACCATCGACGCCTTCGAGACGGTCTGGGCGACGGTGAACTACAGCCGCGGCTTGTTCGGCAAGCCGCCGAACAAGGATTTCGTCGAGAAGGTGCTGCGCGACCTGTCGCTCTGGGAGAAGAAGGATTCCAAGGCGATCACGCTGTCGGGCGGCATGAAGCGCCGTCTGATGATCGCCAAGGCCCTGTCGCACGAGCCGCGCGTGCTTTTCCTCGACGAACCGACGGCCGGCGTCGACGTCGAGCTGCGCCAGGACATGTGGGCGATGGTCAGGCGCCTGCGCGAGGACGGCGTCACCATCATCCTCACCACGCATTACATCGAGGAAGCCGAGGCGATGGCTGACCGCGTCGGCGTCATCAACAAGGGCGAGATCATCCTGGTCGAGGGCAAGGCCGAGCTGATGCGCAAGCTTGGCCGCAAGCAGATGAAGCTGGAGCTACGCGCGCCGCTCGCCGCCTTGCCGGAGAGCCTGTCGCGCTATGCGCTGGAGCTGTCGGGCGACGGCAGCCAGCTCACCTACACCTACGACAACCAGAGCGACCGTCCGGGCGTCGCCTCGCTGATCCGCGACCTCGAGGCGGCCGGCGTCCAGTTCCGCGATCTCGACACCAAGAACAGCTCGCTCGAAGAGATTTTCGTCAGTCTTCTGAGGCAAGAGCCATGAACCTGCGCGCGGTATGGGCGATCTACCGGGTGGAGATGGCGCGTGCCTTCCGCACGGTGCTGCAGAGCATCATCTCGCCGGTCATCTCGACGTCGCTCTATTTCGTCGTCTTCGGCTCGGCCATAGGCTCGCGCATCAACGAGATCGACGGCATCGCCTACGGCGCCTTCATCGTGCCCGGATTGATGATGCTGTCGCTCTTGACGCAATCGATCTCCAACGCCTCCTTCGCCATCTACTTTCCGAAATTCGTCGGCTCGATCTACGAGCTTTTGTCGGCGCCGGTCTCCTATCTCGAGATCATCATCGCCTATGTCGGGGGCGCTGCGACCAAATCGATCATGCTCGGCCTGATCATCCTCGCCACCGCCGCGCTGTTCGTGCCGCTCAGGATCGAGCATCCGTTCTGGATGGTCGCCTTCCTGGTGCTGACCGCGGTGACCTTCAGCCTGTTCGGCTTCATCATCGGCATCTGGGCGAAAACCTTCGAGCAGCTGCAGCTGGTGCCGCTGCTCATCGTCACGCCGCTCACCTTCCTCGGCGGCAGCTTCTATTCGATCCACATGCTTCCCGGCATCTGGAAGACGCTCACGCTGTTCAACCCGGTCGTCTATCTGATCAGCGGGTTCCGCTGGAGCTTTTACGGCAAGGCCGACGTCTCGGTCGGCGTCAGCCTCGGCATGACGCTGGTGTTTTTGGCCATCTGCATCGCCATCGTCGCCTGGATATTCAAGACGGGCTACCGGTTGAGGAACTGACCGAAGTCGAGTTCCTCGCCCCACGACGGGGGGAGGTGGCCCGGCGAAGCCGGGACGGAGAGGGGCCCGTGCCGACGGGTGGAATCTCTCTGTGCGTGGCCTGTTCTTCAGATCAAGGCAATGTGGCGCCCTTTTCACGCCGGGTTCTGGCTTCGCGGATGTCGCCCCCCCTCTCCGTCTCGGGCTTCGCCCGAGCCACCTCTCCCCCGCTTTGCGGGGTGTTTGTGCTGGAGACAAGGTGAACGGGTGTTCGGGGACATCGTGGACGCTTTTGTTCATCACGAACTGCTGGGTTGTTTTTGTTGTTCGGCCTGTGGACCCTGTGGGCAACGCTCAGCGTTGTCCACAAGTCCACAGGTCTCGCTTGCGCCCTGACGTAGGTTCAGGGTGGCAATTCGATGCGAGCAGTAGTGCACGCTGAAGACACCATCCTCGACGGTCGGGCGAAGCGCCACCAGCTCGCCGCGGAATGCCTTGCCGAGTCGCCAGGGTCGGTTCCTGAAGCTGATGAAGCCATCACTGTCGACCTTGCGAACCTGGTCGCCCGGTGCGTACTCGATCGCGGGCAGGACGTCGGGAAAGCTGCGCGGGCTCGGCCGGTAGCGCTCGGCCGGCGTGGCCATGTCGAGTGCTTCGTGTGGTCGTTCGTAGTTATAGCGCGGGCGCCACCGATCGAAGGCTCGCTGGCACTCGGCGAGATCGCCGAAGCTTCGCCCGTTGATCACCTCGGCCTTGAGTGTGCGATGGAAGCGTTCTTCCTTGCCTTGGGTCTGCGGATGGCGCGGCCGACCGTGCAGCACGCGGATGCCGAGCCGCAACAGCCAGACGCTGAAGCCGGTGTAAGGCTCACCGCCGGAATCGCTCCACGGCGAGCCGCCGTCCATCAGCATCGCCAGCGGCAAGCCATAGCGGCGAAAGGTAATCTCCAGCTCCCGGCGTACCGTCCGGCCCTGCTCGTCGCCGCAGGCGGACAGCACCAGGTTGAAGCGCGAGTGATCGTCGAGCGTGGTGAGCGGATGGCAGCGCCCGCCATGGATGGCGAAGTGACCCTTGAAGTCAATCTGCCACAGCTCGTTGGGAGCCTCCCGCTCGAAGCGCTGCCATGGTCCCGGATGTTGCGCTGCTGTCGCCTCCGTCAGCCGATCATGACGACGCAGGATCGCGGTGATCGTGCTCGCCGCCGGGATGACGAGTTCGCCATGTCTCTTCATCGCCTGTCTGATCTTGCGACCGCCCCAGACGTCGTTGCTCTCGTCGCGTACCTGCAACACCCTTGCCTCAATTGCCGAAGCGGTGCGTTGCGGGCTCAAGTGCGGGCGACGCGATCGTTCGACCAATCCAGCCGGCCCTTCCGACCGGTATCGCTCGAGCCACTTATAGCCGGTCGTCGGACTTATCCCGAACCGTCGACAAAGTTCACGCACATTCGCCCACTCTCGCGAGGCAAACTCCACGAACTCTCGCTTCTGATCCATCATGGACACCTCGTAAAACGGCATTCCATCCCTCCCGATCCAAGGATCGGGAAGTGTCCACGATGTCTCCGAACGCCTGTCCACCATCTCCCCAGTCTGTACAGTT
>NZ_RZRY01000535.1:0-4439 GCF_003998035.1 Mesorhizobium sp. M2A.F.Ca.ET.039.01.1.1
CCGGCCAGCAGCGGCACGCCGCGGCTGCGCAGCACCAGCACCAGCACGAATCCGGCGAGGATGCCGCCGATATGGCAGGCCCAGGAAATCCGGTCCTCTCCGCCGGCGGCGAACATCACGATCTGGAACAGGATCCAGAGGATCAGCGGGATGAAGGCCGGAATGCGCAAGGGGATGCGGGCAAAGGCCAGCACCCAGACTTTCACGCGAGGGTAGAGAATCAGATAGGCGGTGACGACGCCGGCAATGGCGCCGGACGCGCCGATCAGCGGCACCTGCGAATCCCAGGCCACCAGCCCCTGGAAGAAAGCGCCGGCGACAGCACAGGCCAAGTAGAAGATTAGGTAGCGTATGTGGCCGAGCGCATCCTCGACATTGTCGCCGAACACCCACAGGAACAGCATGTTGCCGCCTAGATGGAAAATGTCGGCGTGCAGGAAGGAATAGGTGAGATAGCTGAGGCTTTCGGGTATGACGACGAATTCAGGCGACAGCTCGACCTTGTGGTGGACCACCGAGGGAATGAAGCCGAGGCCGAGAACCGCGGCATTGGTGAAGTTCTCACCGCCAAGCGTGGTCGCCAGATAGACCAGCGCATTCACCACCATCAGACCGATCGTCACATATTGCAGACGGATGTGGCGCAGCCTGTTGGTGTCGTAAAGCGGGATGAACATCGGACCCTCCCGCCCCTGGATTCAGCGGTTCTTGCCGGGAACCCATAGCACGTCGGCCTTTCCATTGTCATTGACCGCACGGGCGGCAACGAACAGGAAATCCGAGACGCGGTTGACGTATTTGAGCGCCTCGCGGTTGACATGCTCGGTCGGATCCTGGGCCAGCGCCACCATCAGGCGCTCGGCCCTGCGCGCCACGGTGCGGGCCAGATGGAGCGCGGCCGCGGCCGGCGTGCCGCCGTTCAGCACGAAGGATTTCAGCGGCTGCAGGTCCTTGTTGAGGAGGTCGATGTCCTGTTCGACGCGGCCGGTCTGGGCGGCGACGATACGCAGCGGCTCGTATTCCAGGGGCTTGCCGCCGTCGGGCACGGCGAGGTCGGCTCCCAGATCGAACAGATCGTTCTGAATGCGCGACAGCATGGCCTCGATCGCGGGATGTTGGCCGGCGGTATGGATGCGGGCCATGCCGATGCAGGCATTGGCCTCGTCGACCGTGCCATAGGCGTCGACGCGCAGGTCGGATTTCAGCCGCCGCTCGCCGGTGCCGAGCCCGGTGGTGCCGTCATCGCCGGTGCGGGTGTAGATCTTGTTGAGCTTGACCATAACGTCCCCAAAAGACCTCTATTTGCGCGTGAAATAGACCACCAGCAACAGCAGCGCCAACGCCACGGCCTGCAGCATCACACGGGCTTGCATCAGCTTGTTCGAGGTGACGCCGGAGCCGCCGCGCATCATGTTGATCAGGCCGCGAACCAGCACGATCAGCACGGCCGCCATCGCGATGACGGCGAGAATCTTCAAGACGATGACCATCTGGCTGGCTCCGGTTCAGTTTCGGTCAGGCGCGCCTGGCGAGCACGCGGTACAGCATTGACGCCGGCAGGATGCGTTTGAGTGCCGCGCCGATCCTGGCCGGCACCGT
Source organism: Mesorhizobium sp. M2A.F.Ca.ET.039.01.1.1 (assembly GCF_003998035.1). Lineage (NCBI taxonomy): Bacteria > Pseudomonadati > Pseudomonadota > Alphaproteobacteria > Hyphomicrobiales > Phyllobacteriaceae > Mesorhizobium > Mesorhizobium sp. M2A.F.Ca.ET.039.01.1.1. The sequence continues at coordinate 1,600 of NZ_RZRY01000535.1, forward strand.
TACCACATAGTGCGGGCGCGGGCGCTGTGACAGAAGCGCGTGGCGGAGCGCGTTGTGCACGACCTCCGGCCCGGGCTTCAGCTTCGACACGCTGCCGCCGGCCTGGAGCCGGGCGAGCTGCGCCTGATAATCCGCGCGGTGGACGGACTTTTCGACATCGATGTTCTTCAGGAACCAGGGCAGGCCATTGCTGGCGATCTTCGACGTCACCGGTCCCGGTTCGATGAGGGAAAGGTGGATGCCGCTGCCGTCGAGTTCCTGGCGCATGCACAGCATCAGGCCTTCGATGGCGTGCTTGGATGCCGAATAGGCGCCGCGGAAGCGGACAGGCGCCAGTCCGAGGATCGAGGAGCAATGGACGAGACGGCCGTGCCCCTGGCGACGCATGACCGGCATGACGCGCCGGGTGAGATCATGCCAGCCGAAGAAATTGGCCTCGAACTGCTCGCGCAGCGCTGCGACCGGCAGGTCCTCGACGGCGCCGGGCTGAGCGTAGGCGCCGTTGTTGAACAGCGCGTCCAGCGTGCCGCCGGTGCGTTCAAGCACCGCCTCGACCAGCGCGGCGATGGATTCCGGCTCACGATAATCGAGATAGAAGGCCTCCAGGCCGTCGGCCTCGAGCACGGCTATGTCGGCCGGCTTGCGCGCCGTTGCGAAGACCCGCCAGCCCTCCGCCTTCAGCGCCCGCGCGCAATACGCGCCGATGCCGGAGGAGGCCCCGGTGACGATGACGGTGCGCAATTCTTTCGCGACGGTGGACGTTGTCTGACCTGGGGTTGCCATTTGCTGCAATCACTTCCCATATTCGCGGCGTCGACACAATCGAGCGGAGCGCGGGTCCTTGCTCAGGAATATCGTCGCCGTCAAGCGCGTGCTCTACGATGCGATCGGCCATTTCAACAATGACGACGGCTGGGCGATGGCCAGCCATCTCGCCATCACCTCGCTGATGGCGTTGTTTCCGTTCCTGATCTTCGCCACGACACTGGCCAGCTTCCTCGGCGCGCAGGCGTTCTCGGACACGGCGGTGCATCTCGTCTTCGACACCTGGCCGGAGCAGATCGCCAAGCCGATCGCGCGCGAGGTGCAGAACGTTCTCACCGTCAGGCGAACCGACCTTTTGACCTACGGCGTCGTGCTTGCCGCCTATTTCGCGTCGAACGGCATCGAGGCGCTGCGCACCTCGCTCAACCGGGCCTATCGTGTCACCGAAACGCGCGGCATCATCCACCGCAGGGTGCAAAGCATCATTTTCGTGCTGATCGCCACGGCCTGTTTCCTGGCCGTCAGCGTGCTTCTGGTGTTCGCCCCTCTGCTGGCCAGGCTGGCGGAGGCGCATCTCGAATGGATCAAGCCCTATATGGGCACCATCACGCTGTGGCGTTACGTCGTCGCCTCCACCGTCATCGTCATCGGGCTGTTCTCGGTGCATATCTGGCTGCCGGCCGGCAAGCGCCGCTTTGTCTCGATCATACCGGGCATCGTCTTCACGCTGATCGCCTGGCTCGCCGGCTCGACCATCTTCGCCACCTATCTCGATCATTTCTCGTCCTACGTGACGACCTATGCGGGGCTCGCCTCGATCATGATCGCGGTGGTTTTCCTCTACATCATCTCGGCGATCTTCATCCTCGGCGGCGAGCTCAACGCCGCCATCAGCCGCTATCTGGAGGCGCGTGCGCGCGTCGGGTGAGTTGCGTCGGTAGAGGAATTGAAGAAATGAAGAATTGAGGAATTGAAGAAAAAGCGATCCGGCGCTGCCGGCTTCTTCTTCAGTTCTTCAGTTCTTCAGTTCCTCAGTTCTCCGTTCTTCAATTCTTCAATTCCTCAATTCCCCTTCCCTTCCCTTGCCTGCCCGCCGTCGCCAGGCCTACGCCAAGGGTCGCGATCGCCATGCCGGCGATCTGCAGCAGATTGAGCTGCTCGTCGAAAAGCATCCAGGCGATGACCGCGGTCACGGCGGGCACGAGGTAGAACAGCGAAGCGACCTTCGACATCTCGCCGTCCCTGATCATCACCATCAACAGGAAGATGGCGCCGACCGACAGCACCAGGACCAGCCAGGCCATGGCAAAGATCAGCTCGCCATTGACGGTGACGGCGCGCGTCTCGAAGGCGAGCGAGCCCAGGATCATCACGGCGGAGCCGCCGACATACTGCCACATCGTCGCCGACACCAGGTCGCCGCCGGAAGCATAGCGTTTCTGCCAGATGGTGCCGGCGCTCATGCCAAGCACCGAGACGAGCGAGGCGGTCAATGTTGCCGCGGTCACGCCGCCGCCGACCGCTCCGAGCTTCGGCCACAGCACAATGACGACGCCCACAAGCCCGACAGCGAGCCCGGCCCAATGGCGGGGCAGGATCGCCTCGCCGAGGAATCTGCCGGCGAGCACGGCGGTGATCAGCGGCTGCAGGCCGACGATCAATGCCGAAAACCCTGCCGGCATGCCCCGGTGGATCGCCCAGAAGACGGCGCCGAGATAGACGCCATGCATGAGGACGCCGGCCATCGTCGCATGCAACGCCTCGTCGCGCGTCGCCGTGCGCGAGCCAAGCAGCACGGCGAGGCCGGCAAACAGGATCGCCGCTATGACGAAGCGGATGGCAAGGAACGTAAAGGGCTCGGCCCAGGGCATGGCGTAGCGCGCGCCGATGAAGCCTGTCGCCCACAGAACGACGAAGGAGGCGGGAATGAGCCGCTTGATGCTCTGCATGGGTGGGAGGCTGCCGGGGTGAACGGTTGATGACGGCAATTGCTCTAATGCCGTTCAATCCGGCAAGCAAAACGAAACGGTTGATCCATAAGCTAAGTCGAATTCAACAAACCGTGCCAAGAGGGG
>NZ_RZRY01000536.1:0-4425 GCF_003998035.1 Mesorhizobium sp. M2A.F.Ca.ET.039.01.1.1
CTGGAGATCAGCTCCGGCTCGCTCAGCGCCAGCGGCACCGGCAGCATGCAGGGATCGGACCTCCAGGCCAGCGTCAAGGGCACGTTGGGCGACGTCTCGCCGCTGTCGTCGCTTGCCGGCACACCGCTTGCGGGCGGGGTCAACTTCGCTCTGAGCGCAAGCGGTCCGCGTCTGGCGCCGGATTTCACCGTGTCGGCAGACAGCACCAGCCTGACGGCGGCGGGCCGCACCGTGAAGGACATCAAGCTCTCGGCCAAGGGCAAGGCCGATGTCGCCAATCCGACCGCCGATATCTCGCTGACCGGCAATGCCGAGGGGCAGGCGCTCGACATCGAGGCTTCGCTGGTGACCGCCGACGGCAAGCGTTCGATCAAAGGGCTCAGCCTGGCGCTCGGCGACAACAAGGTGTCGGGTGATCTCGCGCTCGACGACAAGTTCCTGCCGCTCGGCACGCTGACGCTTGCCGTGCCCGATATCGGGCCGCTCGCCGCGCTGGCAAACCAGACCGCCACAGGCGACATCAACGGCACGATCGTCTTTGCCAAGGAGGGCGAGGCGCCGACCGTCACTATCAATGCGGCCAGCACCTCGATCGCGCGGGGCGACCTGGCGGCGAAAGCCATCACCGTCAACGCGCTGATCGCAAACTATCTCAAGGGGCCGGCGATCTCGGGCACGATCAAGGCCGACAATGTGACCTCCGGCGGCACGGTCATCAGCGGCATCGGCATCGATTTGAAGCGCGATGGCGACTGGACCAACTTTACCGGCGGCGCCACGGCGTCCGGCATTCCGGCCACCGCCACCGGGCGGGTAAAGATCGCCGACGGCACGACAAGCGTGGAAATCACGTCCGGCGAGGCGACGGTGCGCGGCATCAAGGCGGCCATCGCCGAGCCATCCCGCCTTTCCATCGCCAATGGCGTGACGACAATCGAGAAGCTCGCGCTCAACCTCGGCGGCGGCTCGGCGACGGTTTCCGGCAGCGCCGGTGAGACCCTGGACCTGACGGCCAATCTCGCCAACCTGCCGGTGGCGCTCGGCAATGATTTCGTGCCCGGCCTCGACGGGGCCGGAACGCTTGAGGGCACCGCGCACGTCACGGGTCCATCGTCCAACCCCGACGTTCAGTTCAACGCCAAGGTGGCGGGCGCCGAGACCAGCCAGACCCGGCAGGCGGGGCTCGGGCCGCTGGATCTCAATGCTGCTGGCAGCTACACGCTGGCGGGCGGCGTCGCCCTGGACCACGCCACGCTTTCGGGCGACAAGATTTCAGGCAAGGCCGCCGGCACCCTCAATCCCAACGGCGCCAGCGACTTCTCCCTCGACCTTTTATCATCGGGGCCTAGCCTGCCGTTGACGCTCGGCCGCGCAGACAGCCCGGTCAAGATCGAAGTCCAGTCCTTGTCGGCAAAGATGGCGGGCGAAAGCACGCAAGCGCGGCTCGATGTGTCCGCCATCCTGCCGTCCATCGTCGCCAGCCAGGGGAAGGTGGATGGTCTCACCCTGGCGCTGCATTCGGATGCCTTCGACCTCAAGGGACGGGCAGGCCCGGTCTCCGGCACGGTCTCGCTGGACAGGATCGGCCTCGACAATCCGTTGATCGCACCGCTGATCGCCGGCAAGGTGGTCGCCAAGGTCAATGGCCGGCTGGCTCCAGATTCGGTCGCCGTCGACAGCGGCTCGCTGACCAGCGATGCGCTCAACAGCCAGGTTGCCGGCCGGGTATCGCTGGGCGACGGCGCCGTCGACTTTAATATGAAGGCCGAGGTCGCGTCTTCGGCCTTGCCGGCAGCGGTGCGCGGCATGCTGGGCGAGACGGCGCAGTTGAGCGCCGCGCTGAAGCGCGATGCCGATGGCAATGTCAATATCGACGGCCTCAAGCTCAATTCAGGCGCGCTTAGCGCCGATGGCCAGGCGAGCCTTGCCGACGGCAAGCTGGCCGCCGGGATCAGAGGCGCGTTGAGCGATGTTTCGGGGCTCTCGAAGGACGCCAAGGGCGCCATCGCTTTCGCCCTCAACGCGCAAGGCCCGGTCGCCGCGCCCGACCTGTCGATGACGGTGGACAGCGACCGGCTCCTCGTGGCGGCGCGCGAGATCACCGGACTGAAGCTGACGGCCACCGGCAAAGCCGATGCCGCCAATCCGGCAGCCAATGTGCAGCTCACTGGCAATGTCGCCGGGCAGAATTTGCAAGGCAGCGCCGCGCTCGCCACCACCAATGGCAGCCGCGCGATCAACGGGCTTTTGCTGTCCCTCGGACCGAACAAGTTTTCCGGCGATCTCGTGCTCGACGATGCTTTCGTGCCGGTGGGCACCGTTTCGCTCGACCTGCCAGATATCGGACCGCTCGCTGCGCTGGCCCTGGAAAAGGCCGAAGGCAATGTGCGCGGCACGATCGCCTTTACCAAGGCGGCCAACGGGCCGAATGTCGCGGTCAAAGCGAACACCTCGGAGATCAAGCGCGGCGATCTCTCGGCCAGGAATGTCGCCATCGACGCGCAGATCGCGAACTATCTGGCAGCACCGGTGATCGCCGGCACGGTGCGGGCGGAGAGCGTGACTTCCGGCGGCACCGCCATCACCGGCATCGATGTCGATCTCAAGCGCGACGGCGACTGGACCGGTTTTTCCGGCGGGGCCACCGTCAAGAACATCCCGGCCAAAGCCGCCGGGCGCGTGAAAGTGGCGAACGGAACCACGACCATCGAGCTCGCCTCCGGCCAGGCGACCGTGCAGGGCATCAAGGCCGCGATCGCGCAGGCCTCGACGGTGACCGTCGCCAATGGCGTGACCACGCTCGACCGGCTGGTGCTCAACCTCGGCGGCGGCACGGCAACGGTGACGGGCAAGGTCGCGCAGGCGCTCGACATCAACGCCAACCTCGCCCGGGTGCCGATTTCGCTCGCCAACAGTTTCTCGCCGGGTCTCGACGCGGCCGGCTCGATCTCGGGCACGGTCAAGGTGACCGGCCAGCCTTCGACCCCCTCGGTCGCCTTCAAGATCGATGCCGCCGGCGTGCAGACCTCGCAGACGCGTGGCGCCGGCCTTGGCGGCATGAATGTGTCGTCATCCGGCACTTTTGCCGGCAACAAGCTCGCCTTCGACGCCAACATCAGCGACGGCGCCGGCCTCGGCCTCAAGGGCGGCGGCTCGGTGACGACGGCGGGCACGCCAACCTTGGCGCTCGATTTCAACGGCAAGGTGCCGTTCTCCTTCCTGGCCGCAAAGCTCGCCGCGCAAGGGCTGGCGCTCAACGGCATCGCCAATGTCGATGTGCAAGTGCGTGGTCCTGCATCCGCGCCGGTTATCAGCGGCAAAGTCACGACATCCGGCGCGCGCCTCATCGATGCGCGCTCCGGCCTGGCGGTGAACGACATCGCCGCCGAAGTCTCGATCGGCGGCGGGGTGGCCAGGATCAACCGCCTGACCGGCACACTGTCGACGCGCGGCAGCCTGTCGGCGAGCGGCACCGTGGGCATCAATCCGGCGCAGGGCTTCCCGGCCGACCTGTCGATCAAGCTCACCGACGGCCGCTACACTGACGGCCGGGTGGTGACCGCCAATCTCGGCGGCGACCTGACCGTCAAGGGGCCGCTCGTCTCGGCGCCGGTGGTGGCTGGCACGATCAACCTGGCGAGGACGGTCATCACCGTCCCGGAAAAGCTGCCGGGGTCGCTCTCGGCGCTGGATGTGAAGCACAAGAACGCTCCGGCGTCCGTGCGGGCGCAGGACAAGGCACTGCGCCCGGCGACGTCCGGCGGCAGCAGCAACAGCGGCAGCGGCCTGACGCTTGACGTGACTGTCAACGCGCCGAACCAGATCTTCATCCAGGGCAGGGGCGTCGATGCCGAACTCGGCGGCTCGCTGAAGCTGACAGGCCCGGCTTCGGCGCCCAGGGCGATCGGCACCTTCACCCTGCAGCGTGGACGGCTGATCATCCTTTCCAAGCGACTGACCTTCACCGATGGCACGATCGGGTTCCAGGGGTCGCTGGTGCCCTATCTCAACTTGACGGCGACCACCACGACGAGCACCGCCACAGTCACGGTCGTCGTCTCAGGCGAGGCGACCAATCCGAAGTTCACGTTCTCCTCCGTGCCGGCGCTGCCCCAGGACGAGATCCTGGCACAACTCATCTTCGGTCAATCCATGTCCAAGCTGTCGCCGCTGCAGATCGCGCAACTTGCGAGCGCCGCCGCGCAACTGGCCGGCATCGGCGGTTCGACCTCGTTGCTCGAGAACCTGCAAAGCGCCATCGGCGTCGATGATCTCGACGTGACGACGGATGAGAAGGGCGGCACCGCGGTTTCGGCCGGCAAGTACCTCAACGATCGCACCTATGTGACGATACAGAAGGGCGACAAGCCAGGCTCCGGCAAGGTGACGATCGACCTCAATGTCGGTCGCGGGGTTAAGCTGCGC
>NZ_RZRY01000537.1:0-4423 GCF_003998035.1 Mesorhizobium sp. M2A.F.Ca.ET.039.01.1.1
TTGCAGCTCTGCCCGGCGCCGATCGACGGCATCAAGTCGTGGAACGTCGCCGGCAAGCAGCTGACGCTCTACGATGAAAATGGCGGCTCGCTGGCCAGGCTCTATTCGTCAGGCGGCGAAAAGTTCGACGGCCAGACTTCCAATGGGCAGCCCATCTCGCTTACAAGGTAGGCTATGCCGATATTCAGGTGAGGCCGGCCTGCGAATGGCGGCTTCCTGTGCTTCCGGTGCTCACGTACTTAAAGTACGCTCCGCTCCGGTTCTCGGAACCCACCCTTCTCGACATGGCCTGACCTGAAACTCAACGTAGCCTGGCGGCGTCTCCTCAGAGCATTCTGCTCAAAGTAAATGATGTGAACCATGCACCTGCGTGACGGCCTCCAGACCCACGCGACCGTCAGGCAGCGCTACGACCATCTCGTCCAGAGCGGCGCTGTTGAGCGCGATCCGGCGCAGGAGCATATCGTCGCCGCGCTCGACCGGCTGATCGACGAGATCTCGGCCAAACGACTGGCACAGAAATCGAGCGCGCTGGGCTGGCTGTTCGCGGCCAAGCGGCAGCCGCGCGAGCCCGTCAAAGGCCTCTACATCCATGGCAGCGTCGGTCGCGGCAAGACCATGCTGATGGACATGTTCTTCGAGCTCTTGCCGGTCCGCCGCAAACGCCGCGTGCATTTCAACGACTTCATGGCCGATGTGCAGGACCGGATCCAGAAACACCGGCAGGCGCGCAAGGAAGGCACGGTCAGGGAGGACGATCCGATCCCGCCGGTCGCCCGGGCGCTCGCCGATGAAGCCTGGGTGCTGTGCTTCGACGAGTTCTCGGTCACCGACATTGCCGACGCGATGATCCTGTCGCGCCTGTTCTCGGCCCTGTTCGCCAATGGCGTGGTGCTGGTCGCCACCTCCAACGTGGCGCCGGAGAACCTTTACCGCGACGGGTTGAACCGCCAGCTCTTCCTGCCGTTCATCTCGCTGCTCGAGCGCAATGCGCATGTGATGACGCTCGATGCCGACAAGGACTACCGCCAGGAAAAGCTCAACCGCCAGCCGGTCTATGTCACGCCGGACGACGCTGCGGCCGAGCGTGCGCTGGACGAGGCCTGGCAGGCGATGACGCATGGCCAGCCGACGGCAGAGGTGATGCTGACGCTGAAAGGCCGCCAGCTCGTCGTCCCGCGCGCCGCCGGGGATGCAGCGCGCTTTTCCTTCGCCGACCTTTGCGAAAAGCCGCTCGGCGCGCGCGACTACCTGGCCATCGCCGGCCGTTTCTCGACGGTCTTTATCGACCATGTGCCGGTGCTGGGGGAAGGCAAGCGCAACGAGGCCAAGCGCTTCATTCTTTTGATCGACACGCTCTACGACCACCATATGCGGCTGGTGATGAGCGCCGCTGCGCCGCCGGAAGGGCTCTACACGGCCAAACGCGGCACGGAAGTGTTCGAATTCGAACGCACCGCCTCACGCCTGGTCGAAATGCAGAGCCGCGACTGGCTGGAAGGCTGGGCGGAACGGCGGGAGACGGCGCCGGTGGCGAAGGCAAGGCAGGCGCAGGTGTAGCTGCAGCCGGCCATCGCAGCGCTGTCCCCCAGCGTCAGAAACCAAGCCATCAATTCACAAGGGCGTCATCGCCGGGATGAAGCCTTCTGATTTCCACGTTCATTGTGTAAATTCTCGTCAGTCGGCTCAGGAACTTTGACGTTTACGTAATTCCCGAAGCATCTAACCGATTGAAAATACTGGGTTCAAAATAATCGTTTGAATTTTTCTTTGGCCGGCGCTAATGGGTGCGGCGAAATCTCGCGGCCTCCCGCATCCTTTCGGCCTCCCCGGCCCCGTCACGGCACCGTCACAGACAAAGGGAAAACATCCTCACATGGCACGCAACAAGATAGCGCTCATCGGGTCGGGCATGATCGGCGGCACGCTCGCCCATATGATCGGCCTCAAGGATCTCGGCGACGTGGTGCTGTTCGATATCGCCGAGGGCATTCCGCAGGGCAAGGGCCTCGACATCGCGCAGTCTTCCCCCGTCGACGGTTTCGACTCCCGGCTGACCGGCGTCAACGACTATGCCGGCATCGAGGGCGCGGATGTCTGCATCGTCACCGCCGGCGTGCCGCGCAAGCCGGGCATGAGCCGCGACGACCTTCTTGGCATCAACCTCAAGGTGATGGAACAGGTCGGCGCGGGTCTCAAGAAATACGCGCCGAAGGCGTTCGTCATCTGCATCACCAACCCGCTCGACGCGATGGTCTGGGCGCTGCAGAAGTTCTCCGGCCTGCCGACCAGCCATGTCGTCGGCATGGCCGGAGTGCTCGACAGCGCCCGCTTCCGCTATTTCCTGGCCGAGGAGTTCAAGGTCTCGGTCGAGGACGTCACCGCTTTCGTGCTCGGCGGCCATGGCGACTCGATGGTGCCGATGATCCGCTATTCGACGGTCGCCGGCATCCCGCTGCCCGACCTCGTCAAGATGGGCTGGACCTCGAAGGAGAAGCTCGACCAGATCGTGCAGCGCACCCGTGACGGCGGCGCCGAGATCGTCGGCCTGTTGAAGACGGGCTCGGCCTATTACGCGCCGGCGGCCTCGGCGATCGCCATGGCCGAGTCCTATCTCAAGGACAAGAAGCGCGTGCTGCCCTGCGCAGCGCACCTTTCCGGCCAGTATGGCGTCAAGGGAACCTATGTCGGCGTTCCCGTGGTGATCGGCGCCGGCGGCGTCGAGCGGGTCATCGAGATCGACCTGTCGAAGGCCGAGCAGAAGATGTTCGACAATTCGGTCGCGGCCGTCCAGGGCCTGGCCGAGGCCTGCACCAAGATCGCCCCGCATCTCGCCGGCAAGTAATCTCGCCGGCAAAGCAATCATCCTCCCCGGAGATCAAGCGCATGAACATCCATGAGTATCAGGCCAAGGCGCTGCTGAAGACGTTCGGCGCGCCGGTGGCAAGCGGCGTTCCGGTGTTCAAGGCAAGCGAGGCGGAGGCCGCCGCAAAGGCGCTGCCCGGCCCGCTTTATGTCGTGAAGAGCCAGATCCATGCCGGCGGCCGCGGCAAGGGCAAGTTCAAGGAACTCGGCCCCGACGCCAAGGGCGGCGTGCGGCTGGCGAAGTCGGCGGCCGAAGTGGTCGCCAACGCCAACGAGATGCTCGGCCACACGCTGGTCACCAAGCAGACCGGCCCGGCCGGCAAGCAGGTCAACCGCCTCTATATCGAGGACGGCGCCGATATCGCCCGCGAGCTGTATCTGTCGATCCTTGTCGACCGCTCGGTCGGCCGCATCGCCTTCGTCGTCTCGACCGAGGGCGGCATGGACATCGAGACGGTCGCGCATGACACGCCGGAAAAGATCGTCACCGTCGCCATCGACCCGGAAAAGGGCGTGAGCGCCGACGACGTGAAGACGCTCAATGCCGCGCTGAAGCTCGACGGCGATGCCGCGAAGGACGGCGCATCGCTGTTCCCGATCCTCTACAAGGCGTTCGTCGAGAAGGACATGAGCCTGCTCGAGGTCAACCCGCTGATCGTCATGAAGGACGGGCATCTGCGCGTGCTCGACGCCAAAGTGTCGTTCGACAACAACGCGCTGTTCCGCCACCCGGACGTGATGGAACTGCGCGACACCACCGAAGAGGACGAGAAGGAGATCGAGGCGTCGAAATACGACCTCGCCTATGTCGCGCTCGACGGCAATATCGGCTGCATGGTCAACGGCGCCGGCCTTGCCATGGCGACGATGGACATCATCAAGCTCTATGGCGCTGAGCCGGCTAACTTCCTCGACGTTGGCGGCGGCGCCTCCAAGGAGAAGGTCACGGCGGCGTTCAAGATCATCACCAAGGACCCGGCGGTCGAGGGCATCCTGATCAACATCTTCGGCGGCATCATGAAGTGCGACGTCATCGCCGAGGGCGTGATCGCCGCGGTCAAGGAAGTGGGGCTGAAAGTGCCGCTGGTCGTGCGCTTGGAAGGCACCAATGCCGAGCTCGGCAAGAAGATCATCAACGACAGCGGCCTGAATGTCGTCTCGGCCGACGATCTGGACGACGCGGCCAAGAAGATCGTCAAGGCGGTGAAGGGCTAAAGCGGATGCCTCCGCGCAAGATAAATCTGGTCGAGGCGGCGGATCAAAAGATCGCCAAGGTCTTCGATCCGCATATCGCCGGCGACGTCAACGACGCCCAGGCCAAGGTCGCCAAGTTCGGCGAGGTCTTCGATTGGCACGCGCATGACAATGAGGACGAGGCCTTCCTCGTGCTGCGCGGCAGGATCGCCATCGATTTCCGCGACGGGCCGGTCGAGCTCGGCGAGGGCGACTTCATCGTCGTGCCGCGCGGCGTCGAACACCGGCCGCGCTCGCTGACGCCGGAGCCCGTGGTGCTGATGTTCGAGCCGGCGACGACTTTGAACACCGGCAACGCACGGAG